>NZ_JBQCTZ010000067.1:0-17197 GCF_051963715.1 Neisseria sp. P0001.S005
TGGGCGATGGCAATCACGGTTTTGCCTTCCATCATTTTGTCGAGGCTTTCTTGGATGGCGGCTTCGACTTCGGAGTCGAGCGCGCTGGTGGCTTCGTCAAGCAACAGAATCGGCGCGTCTTTGAGCATAACGCGGGCGATGGCGATACGTTGGCGTTGGCCGCCGGAAAGTTTCACGCCGCGTTCGCCAACGTGTGCGTCATAGCCGCGTCGGCCTTTGGCATCGCTTAAGTTAGGAATAAAACCGGCTGCCTCGGCACGTTCGGCGGCAGAAATCATTTCGGCTTCGGTCGCATCGGGACGGCCGTAGATAATGTTGTCGCGGACGGAGCGGTGCAGCAGGGAGGTATCTTGCGTCACCAAACCGATTTGGGCGCGCAGACTTTCTTGGGTAACGCTGTCCACGTTTTGGCCGTCGATCGAAATCGTGCCGCTTTGCGGTTCGTAAAAGCGCAGGAGCAGGTTGACGATGGTGGATTTGCCCGCGCCGCTGCGGCCGATCAAGCCGACTTTTTCGCCGGGTTTGATGTTCAGATTAAAGCCGTTGAGGAGCGGTTTGCCTGCTTCGTAGGAGAAATCGACGTGATCAAACTTGATTTCGCCTCGGGTGACTTTCAGCGGCAGGGCTTGCGGTTTATCGAGGATGGTGTGGGGTTTGGACAGGGTGGCCATGCCGTCGTTGACGGTACCGATGTTTTCAAACAATCGGGCAGACTCCCACATGATGTATTGCGACAAACCGTTCACACGCAATGCCATGGCCGTGGCCGTAGCTACCGCGCCTACGCCGACTTGGCCGTGATACCAAAGCCAAATACCCAAGGCGGTCGTGCCGACGGTCAGCGAGCTGTTGACGATAAAGCTGCAGGTGTGCAGCAGCGTGGCCAAACGCATTTGGGCATGGACGGTTACCATAAACTCTTCCATCGACTGCTTGGCATAAGCGGCCTCGCGTGCGCCGTGGGAGAAGAGTTTGACGGTGGCGATATTGGAATAGGCGTCGGTAATGCGGCCGGTCATCAGCGAGCGCGCATCGGCTTGGCGTGCAGCGGTTTTGCCGAGTTTGGGAATCAGGAAGCGCATAATCATCGCGAATCCAATCATCCAGCAGATAAACGGCACGATAAGCCAGGCATCGAATGAGGACAGAATCACGCCGGAAGTGATGAAGTACACCAGCACATACACAACCATATCGGCGACGGTCATCACGACATCGCGCAGCGCCAGCGCGGTCTGCATGACTTTGGCGGATACGCGGCCGGCAAATTCGTCCTGATAAAAGCCTAGGCTTTGTCCCAACATCAGGCGGTGGAAATTCCAGCGCAGGCGCATGGGGAACACGCCTTGCAGGGTTTGCAGGCGCACATTGGAAGCAAAAAAGGTCCAAACGGCAAAAAATGCCACCATGGCCATCATGCCGATTAATGCATGGCCTTTTTCAACAAAAAGCGTTTGCGGCGTATAAGCGCCGAGCCAGTCGACCACCTTGCCCATAAATTGGAACATCAAGGCTTCCATGATGCCGATGCCGACCGTAAACACGGCCAACACGGCAATCCATTTGCGCACGCCTTCAATGTTGCTCCAAATAAACCGCCACAACCCTTTTTCTGGCGTTTTCGGAGCAGCTTCTGGATAAGGGTCGATACGTGACTCGAACCATGAGAATATTTTTTTAATCATTGTTTTTGCAAATTTGATAAGACGGTCAGGCCGTCTGAAAAGAGGTGTTCAAATACATTCAAGACTGTATTTTACGGGAAAAATCCAACTGATGACAGCGAATACCGTCAGTCCGACCAAACCAATCTATCGGCTTGACCATCTAAAAATCCCTTTGCTTTGCATAAAACAAAGGCCGTCTGAAAGTTTTCAGACGGCCTTTGCAGGATTTAGGTTGCCCTTAAAAATCACTCTTTACGTTGACGACCCAAATCGGCAGCGGCAGTAAACAAAACGTCGGTGGAAGAGTTCAACGCAGTTTCTGCAGAGTCTTGAATCACGCCGATGATGAAGCCGACAGCAACCACCTGCATGGCCACATCGTTATCGATACCGAACAGGCTGCACGCCAAAGGAATCAGCAGCAACGAGCCACCGGCCACACCGGATGCACCGCACGCGCTGACGGTAGCGACCAGGCTCAACAGCAGGGCGGTAGCGAAGTCAACCGTAATGCCTTGCGTGTGCGCCGCAGCCATCGCCAAAACGGTAATGGTGATTGCCGCACCAGCCATATTGATGGTTGCACCCAATGGAATGGAGATGGAGTAAGTGTCTTCGTGCAGACCCAGTTTTTTCGCCAATGCCATGTTCACAGGGATATTGGCGGCGGAAGAACGGGTAAAGAAGGCATACACGCCGCTTTCGCGCAGGCAGGTAAACACCAGCGGGAAAGGGTTGCGGCGGATTTGCGTCCACACAATAATCGGGTTGACCACCAAAGCAATAAACAGCATACAGCCGAGCAATACGGCCAACAGCTTCATATAACCGGCAAGCGCTTCAAAACCGGTTTCCGCAATGGTAGAAGACACCAAGCCGAAAATACCCAGCGGCGCAAAACGGATAATCCACTTCACAACCGTCGAAACGGTATCGGCCAAGTCGGCCGCCACTTGGCGGGTCGTATCCGAACCGTGATGGCGCAAAGCCGCGCCCAATACCAAAGCCCAAGCCAAAATGCCGATATAGTTGGCATTGGCCAGCGCGTTAATCGGGTTGGCCACCAAATTCATCAACAGCGTTTTCAACACCTCGACAATGCCGGAAGGCGGCGCAACGGACACATCGCCGGCCGCACGCAGAATCAGCGTGGTCGGGAATGCCATACTGGCGACAACCGCCACCACGGCCGCGGCAAACGTACCGAAAATATACAAAATCAAAATCGGTTTGATGTGGGCCTGATTGCCTTTTTGGTGTTGCGCAATGGCGGCAGTCACCAAAACAAATACCAAAATCGGCGCGATAGCCTTAAGCGCACCGACAAACAGGCTGCCCAGCAGTCCTGCGCTGATACCGACTTGCGGCGAAACTGCGCCCACAAGAATACCTAAAACCAAGCCGATGGCGATTTGCGCCACCAGGCTGACGCGATTGAGCGCGTTCAAAAGCGGATTGCCACTTGCCATATCCGTTCCTTCACAATTTAAAGATATGTTAAAAAAGTCTTACATTCTAAAATAAAAAATCATTTGTCGGCGAGGTTTTCATGCACACCTCACAAAAACAGCATTAAAGTTTAGCATTTATGACACAGTTGGCACTTTATGCCAAAAATACGATCAAACCCGCTCAAACCCTACTTTAAAGTATGCCCATACCGTTGCCTTATCTCTCTGTATCTTGATTTCAGACGGCCTGAAATCTGTGCCATAAGGCCGAATATAAAGGCAACTTCATCAGTCAAAACACAAAAACATAAATATTACAATCAGATAGAAACAAACCAAAATCCGCCCTTAAGCCGCATTTTGCAACGTTATCGCGCTAAATTTCCGTTTATATCCATAGCCTGAAACCTTGCAGAAATAATGTTAAAATCCACAAACTGAAGAATTGTCGCTGTCGAACACACATCATGACCAAACTGACCTACCCTGTTTTATTTGCATCATTGGCGCTCGCCTACGGACACGCGTTGGCAGTAGATACTTCCGTTCCCAAAGCAGAAGACTACGAAGCTGTTCCCGAATCCGAAATGCCCAAGCAGCCCAAAGACGACCAAACAGGCAAACTCAAGCCCAAATTCCCCGTCAAAATCGACACCCAGGACAGCGAAGTCAAAGAAATGCTTGAAGAATATCTGCCGCTGATTACCCAGCAGCAGGAAGAAGAGCTGGATAAAGAGCAGGTCGGCTTCCTCGCCGAAGAGGCGCCAGACAACGTCAAAACCATGCTCCGGACCAAAGGCTACTTCAACAGCAATGTCAATATTCAAGACCATGGCGAGAGCTATACCGTCAACGTTACCCCCGGCCCGCGCACCAAAGTCGACAACGTCAGCGTGGCCATCCTCGGCGACGTATTGAATGACGACAACTTGGCCGAATACTACCAAAATGCGATGGAAAACTGGCAACAGCCCGTTGGCGAAAACTTCGACCAAGACGGCTGGAGTGCAAGTAAAACCTCCGTCCTAAGCGCGGTAACACGCAAAAAATATCCATTGGCAAAACTCACCACCACCCAAGCTACCATCAATCCCAATACCCAAAAAGCCGACTTGAACGTCATCGTGGAGAGCAACCGCCCCATTTACTTCGGTGACTTCCAAATCACCGGCACACGCCGCTACCCTGAGAGCGTGGTTTCCGGCATGGCGCGCTTCCACCCCGGTTCGCCTTACGACTTGGACAAAATTCTCGACCTGCAACAGGCGCTAGAACAAAACGGCCACTATTCCGGCGCGTCCGTACAAGCCGACTTCGACCAACTGCAGGGCGACCGCGTTCCCGTCAAAATCAACGTGACCGAAGTCAAACGCCACAAACTGGAAACCGGTATCCGCTACGACTCCGAATACGGAATCGGCGGCCGTATCGCCTACGACTATTACAACCTCTTTAACAAAGGTTACATCGGTTCCATCGTTTGGGACATGGACAAATACGAGACCACGCTGGCCGCCGGTATCAGCCAACCGCGCAACAACCGCGGCAACTACTGGACCAGCAATGTTTCCTACAACCGCTCGACCACGCAAAACCTTGAAAAACGCGCCCTGACCAGCGGTATTTGGTATGTCCGCGACCGCAACAATATCGATGCCCGCTTCGGCCTCGAATTCATTACCGAAGACCGCAAAGTCCCCGACACCAGCTACGATTTGGGCCGAAGCCATGCCACCATGCTGACCGCTTCATGGAAACGGCAAAGCATCGAAACCGAGCTGCATCCTCAAAACGGCTACTACCTCGACGGCAAAATCGGGGCAACTTTGGGCAAATTCCTCTCCTCCACCCAAATGGCACGCGCCACGGCACGGGCAGGCTATTTCTTCACGCCTGAAAACAAAAAACTCGGTACGTTCATCGTACGCGGACAGGCAGGCTACGTTTATGCCCGCGAAGGCGAAGAAGTGCCGTCCAGCCTGATGTTCCGTACCGGCGGCGCAACTTCCGTACGCGGTTACGAACTCGACAGCATCGGCTTGGCAGGCCCCAACGGCTCCGTCCTGCCGCAACGCGCCTTGGTGGTTGGCAGCCTCGAATATCAATTCCCGGTTACCAAAAGCTTCTCCGGCGCCATCTTCCACGATGTCGGCGATGCGGCAAGCAACTTCAAACACATGACCTTAAAACACGGTACCGGCTTGGGCGTGCGCTGGTTCAGCCCGGTTGCGCCGTTCTCCTTCGACATTGCCTACGGCCATCACGACAAAAAAATCCGCTGGCACATCAGCTTGGGCACAAGGTTTTAACAAACATACTCACCATCCATTCTTTCAGACGGCCTAATTCATTTCAGGCCGTCTGAAAAACAGACAAACAGAAAAAATATCATGACCGATACTGCAAACACTTCCACGCCGTCTGAACAACAGCCCGCCCCGCCAAAGCGCAAAAAACGCCTGTTGCGCGGCTTTGTCCTGTCCGCCTTGGGCGTATTGACCGTTTCCGCCGGCGCGATCGGCTGGCTGGTCGGTACGGAATCGGGTTTGCGTTTCGGTTTGTACAAGATCCCGTCATGGTTCGGCGTCAAAATCTCTTCCGATACGCTGAAGGGCACGCTGATTGAAGGTTTTGAAGGCGACAAATGGTTGATTGAAACAGACGGTGCAGACATCAAAATCAGCAGCTTCCGCTTTGATTGGAAACCGTCCGAGCTGCTCCGTCCGTCCTTGCACATTACCGAAGTCGTGGCCGGCGACATCGCCATTGTGACCAAGCGCACGCCGCCCAAAGAAGAAGAGCCTTCAAAAGGCCTGCCCGACAGCATAGACCTGCCCGTTACCGCCTATCTCGACCGTTTGGAAACCGGCAAAATCAGCGTGGGCAAGCGTTTTGACAAGCAGACCGTCTATCTCGACCATCTGCATGCGGCCTATCATTACGACAAAAAAGAACACCGCCTCCACATCAAAACCGCCGATACGCCCTGGAGCAGCTCGACAGGCGCGGTGGTGCTCGGTTTGAACAAACCCTACGTCCTCAATACCGCCATCTACACCAAAGGCCAGCTTGAGGGCGAAACCATACACGGCACGGTGCGCCTGTGGGGCAGCCTGCAAGACGTGTACACCGACCTGCTGCTCGACGGCGACAACGTTCATTTGTCTGCCAAATCCACCATCCACCCATTCGCCGACAGCCTCAACGAAACCGTCGGCGAAATCCTGGTTAAAGGTTCCAACATCAATCCGCAGGCCTTCCTGCCCAGCCTGCCCAAAGCGCGCCTGAATTTCGACGCCACCACTATTCCGTCCTTTACAGACGGCGTTGCGCTGGAAGGCTCGATAGACTTGGAAAACGACCAAGCCGGTTTTGCCGATGAAAACTATATCCCCGTCAAACGCATCCTCGGCGAATTCATTGTCGACGACAAAGGCACGGTCAAAATCGAAGACATCGGCGTCGGCCTGCTCAAAGACGGCAGCATCGACGTATCCGGCACTATCGACACCGCCCAAGACCAGCTCAAACTCGCACTGGGCATCAACAATACCGGCGCAGACGACTTCGTCCGTCAAAACATCGCAGGCCGTCTGAACGGCAGTATCGACGTCAAAGGCGAAACCTCCTCCCCCGTTGTCAACTGGAATCTCGACAGCGGATTTGCGCGTACAGACGGCATGCTGTTTTTCCAAACCGACAAACAGCTCGGCCAGCGCACGCTCAAGCTCGACAAAGTCCGCCTGGTTCCGCAAAACGGCGGCGAGCTCAACGCCAAAGGCTCGCTCGAACTCTTCAAAGACCGCAAACTGCAGCTGGACATCGTCAGCAAAGCCTTCAACCCTGCGCGCATCGATCCGCAGCTTCCACAAGGCAGCGTCAACGGCAACATCAACTTGACCGGCATACTGGCGCAAGAAAAATTCGCCGGCAAAATGCAGTTTGCACCGAGTACGCTCAACGGCGTTCCACTCAGCGGCAAAGCCGACGTCGCGTATGAAAACAAACACCTCTCGCGCGCCCTGACCGATCTGACCCTCGGCAGCAACATCGTCAAAACCAACGGCAGCTTCGGTAAAAAAGGCGACCGCCTCAACCTCAACATTACCGCCCCCGATTTGTCGCGTTTCGGCTTCGGCTTGGGCGGCCTACTCAACGCGCGCGGCTACATCTCCGGCAGCTTTTCAGACGGCCTCAAAACCCTTGAAGCCGATTTGAACGGCGAAGCGCGCAACTTCAAAGTCGCCGATACCGTCAACATCCGTACCCTCGACTTTAAGCTTAAAGGTTCGCCCGACACCAACCGTCCGTTGAGTGCCGATATTAAAGGCGAACACATCGCCGTCTCCGGTGGCGCGGCCATGATTGACAACGTCAACCTGCTCATCAGCGGCACAGGTTCTCACCACCACATCCGCGGCAACAGCAGCATGGCGGTGGACAACAAACGCTATAAGCTCGACCTCGACGCCACCGGCGGCCTCAACAAAGACCAAACCCAATGGAAAGGCACGGTCGACACGCTCGACATCAACGGCGCGTTCAACCTCAAACTGCAAAACCGCCTCAACCTCGAAGCCGGTAGCGAACGCGTTTCCCTCAGCAGCGCGCGCTGGGCGGCTATGGGCGGCAGCCTCAACCTGCAAAATTTCGTTTGGGACAAAAAAGCCGGCATTACCAGTAAAGGCAGCGCGCAAAATCTGCACATTACCGAATTACACAACTTCTACACCCCGCCCATCGAACACAACCTCGTCTTGGGCGGCGACTGGGATTTGGCGTACAGTCAAAACGCGCGCGGCTTTCTCAACATCAACCGTCAAAGCGGCGACATCATCCTGCCGAGCAAAGACCCGAAAAACAAACAGCCTTTGGGGCTTTCCGCACTCGCCCTGCGTACCCGTTTCCAAAACGGCCGCATCGACAGCACGCTGGAAGGCAACACCCGCTTCGGCAAAGTTGACGGCACGCTCGGCATCGCCCAGCAGTTCGGCAACAACATCAACAACGCCCCCGTCAGCGGCAAAGTCAATATCAGCGTTCCCGATTTAGGCTCGCTCAAATCCTTTATGCCGGCGACAGCCCAAGGCATTGCAGGCCGTCTGAACGCGACCGCCACCATCGGCGGCCGACTCGGTTCGCCCACCGTCAACAGCAACCTCGACCTCCAAACCAATTACGGCCGTGCCGACGGTACCGTCAACATCGGCCAAGGCACCAGCTTCGACACTGCCCCTCTGAGCGGCAAACTCAACCTGAACGTCGCCAACCTCGAAGTCTTCCGCAACTTCCTGCCCGTCGGCCAAACTCTCAAAGGCCGTCTGAACGCCGCCGTCAACTTGGCAGGCCGTCTGAACGATCCGCAACTAAGCGGCCTGATTAACGGCGACAACCTCTATTACCGCCATCAAACCCAAGGCTTGATTCTCGACAACGGCGTATTGCGTTCGCGCCTGCAGGGTCAAAAATGGGTGATCGACAGCCTCAAATTCCACCGTGGCGGCACGATTGAGCTCAAAGGTGCGGTCAACCTTGCCAACGCCAACCCCGATGTCGACGTGGACATCGTCTTCGACAAATACCGCACCCTCTCGCGTCCAAACCGCCAACTGCAGCTCTCCGGCGCGGCCAAAGTCCTCTACAATCCGGAAAAAGGCGTATCGCTCAACGGCACGCTCAACACCGACTACGGCAGATTTGGTTCGCAAAAATCCTCCATGCCGACCCTCGATGACGACGTGGTTGTACTGGGCGAAACCAAAAAAGAAGCAACGGCCACCACGCCCATCAACATGAACCTTACCCTGAACATCAACGACAATGTCCGTTTTGTCGGCTACGGCGCAGATGTTACCATCGGCGGCAAACTGGCCATCACGTCCCGTCCGGGTGAAGCCGTCCAAGGCGTCGGTACCGTGCGCGTTGTCAAAGGCCGCTACAAAGCCTACGGCCAAGACCTCGACATCACCAAAGGATCGGTTTCCTTTGTCGGCCCGCTGACCAATCCAAACCTCAACATCCGTGCCGAACGCCGTCTCTCCCCGGTCGGTGCAGGTGTCGAAGTCCTCGGCAGCCTCAACAATCCGCGCGTAACCTTGGTTGCCAAAGAAGCCATGAGTGAAAAAGATAAACTCTCCTGGCTCATCCTCAACCGTGCCAGCAGCGGCAGCGACGGCGACAACGCCACGCTCTCTGCGGCCGCCAGCGCGCTGCTTGCCGGCCAAGTCAACGACCGCATCGGCCTTGTCGATGATTTAGGCTTTACCAGCAAACGCAGCCGCAACGCCCAAACAGGCGAGCTCAACCCTGCCGAACAAGTCCTGACCGTCGGCAAACAGCTCACCAACAACCTCTACGCAGGTTACGAATACGGTATTTCCAGCGCCGAACAATCCGTCAAACTCGTGTACCAACTGACCCGCGCCATCCAAGCCGTTGCCCGCATTGGCACGCGTTCCTCCGGCGGCGAGTTGAAATACACCATCCGCTTTGACAACTGGTTCGGCAAAGACGAACCCGAGCCGGAAGAACAACACTAAAAGCCGTGAAAAAGGCCGTCTGAAATTCATCTTTCAGACGGCCTTTATCTTGTTCTACCGTATATTAGAATCTTCAGCTATGCCTCAAAAACAAAGGTCAACGGCGCAAGTTTAAAAATAAATGCAGCTAAAAAAGTGAACGGCAAACCATGGCTTATTCAAGGTTAGCGATAAATCAAACAGATACAAAAAGGCCGTCTGAAACTGACAGGGGTAGGTTTCAGACGGCCTTTTTTTAATCATCGAAATATCTTGTGCATGGCGTTGCTGATTAATTCGAGCTGTTTCTTATATTCGCGGCAACGGGGGCAGAGCGACAGGTGCACGGCAAGGGCAATGCGGTTAAAAAGACTGAGACGCACTTGGTCTTGCTGTTTGGAAATCAGATCGGTTATTTTGCGACATTTTTTCATGGCATTTTCCTGTCAGGCATGGGAGAACCATTTGATTTGCAGGCACTGGCGCAAGGTTTCGCGCGCGCGGTGCATGATGGTGTGATAGTTGGCATGGCTGATACCGCATTGTTCGCGGATTTCATCGCTTGAAAAACCGAGAATTTCTTTCATGGTAAACACGCGGGCGGTGTTTTCCGGCAGATGGTAGAGGCAGGTCTGTAAAACTTGGTAGAACTCTTTATTGTTCAAACTGGCTTCGGGTGAGTCCCAACCCTGAGGTTGTCCTTCATCCGTCCAATGCCCGTCAGCGGCAAAATGTCCTTCAAAGGCTTCATCCAAGGCTTCCTCGTCGCGCGTGACGAAAACTTGGCGTTGCCGTCCGATTTGGCGCAGGCAGTCGGTAATTTTGTTTTTTAAGATTGCAAACAGCCAGCTGCTCACTTGGGCGTCGCCTTTGAAACCCTCGGCCGCACGGTAGGCGGAAAGCATGGTTTCCTGTACGAGGTCTTCCACCAAGTCGGGGCGGTCGGGCAGCTGGATATGGGCAAAGCGCAGCAGCAACTTGCGGGATTCGGCAAGCTCGGCATCGGTCAGTTCGGGTAGGGCCATAATGTATCAGTATGAAATGAATGATCAATATGCTTCTGATTTTACGCTGATACGGAAAGAGCATGCGATTGAATCTATAAACGATTTCAGTAGTATTTTTGTTTCGCCGAAACCGACTGCGCCCGTTTCAGACGGCCTTGGTTTATGCCGCAACCAAAATGCCCTGTTCCAACCATTCCGTCCATTTTTGCCTTAATGCGTCCTGCCAAGCGTTTTCAGACGGCATGAACTCTGCCAGCATGGTTTGCAGGCCGTTTAGGGAAGTGGGCGTTTCTGCCAGCATTTCCAGCAATAAGGCGTCGAAATCGTCGAGCGTTTGATACATCACGTCGTCTTCCTTATCGCGCCACACCAAAACGGCGGTTTCCGCCTCCTGCAATTCGTCGGTCACGTCATACTGATAACGGCGCACAAAGGCGGCGGGAGAAAGGATGTAGGCCAAATCGTCTGAATCGTCATGGACTGTTTGGCTGTCGGTTTGAGCGGTTTCGGCGAGCAGCTGGGTGTGTTCAAAGTCCATCAATGCCAAGAGGTCGTCTGAAAGCGGCAGGCTTTGGCAATATCGGAGGAACTCGCCGGGGATTTCTTGAAAATAGGGCGTTTGGGCGTGCGCGTCGCGGACGAAACCTTCTTTCAGACGGCCCCATTCTTCGCTGTCAAAGTATTGCAGCGTTTCGGTATAGCAGCGGTCGATAAAGCTGTGAATATTGTTGCGTATCAGGCGGATATAGACGTTCAGGCGCTCTTGCGGCAATCCGTCTGCGGCTTTGCCTTCGCGTATGGCTTGGGCAAAGCGGTGTTGATATTGGGCGGAGGTTTCAGGCTGCACGGCGGTATTCCTTTCCGGCACGCATTTGATAGTCGGCGATTTTAGCAACTTCGGCTTCGAGTTCGGCAAAAGGCGGGAAATTGAAATCGCGTTCCAACAGGGTGGGCGGAATCGTCGGCAGTTTGGCATAGGCCAGTTCGAGCAAATCCCAAACAGTCGGTAAAACCGCCGCGCCATGCGTATCAATCAATAATTCGGGTGTTGCCACATCATGCCCGGCAATATGGATATAGCACACGCGCCCTGCGTCCACATTTTCTAAAAAGGCTTCAGGCGACAACAGGCCGTGATTGACGGCGTTGACGTAAATATTGTTCACATCCAAATGAATACCGCAGTCGGCTTCACGGGCAACGGCATTAAGGAACTCAACCTCGTTCATTTCGGCAAGCGGAGAATGCAGGTAGTAGGAGGTATTTTCTACGGCGATACGGCAGCCCAACCGGTCTTGCACTTCGCGGATACGCCGCGCGGTATGTTTCACCATCTCATCAGTGAAAGGCAGCGGCAACAAATCGTAAAGATGACCGCCGTCGTGGCAGTAGCTCAAATGGTCGGAGAAAAACGTGCAGTCATAACGGCGCATCATTTCTTTGATTCCGTCTATCAAGGCAGTATCCAGCGGGGCCTGTCCGCCCAGCGACATGGATAATCCGTGCAACGCCAGCGGCAGCCGCTCTGCCACGCGGTCAAACTGTTTGCGCGCCCTGCCGCCCATTTTCAGCCAGTTTTCGGGGGCGGCTTCGATAAAGCGTATCGGGCTGTCGTCTGAAAGCGAGAGGAAGTCTTCCGCCAAGTCGCGGCGGTAGCCCAAGCCTGCGTGTTGAATCATGGTGATGTCCTGTTATGGTGCCGTATGAACGACAAAGTCGCATTTTCGTTTATAAAATGCGACTTTGTTAAAGGTATATTGCAGGATTATTTAGAACCGCATTTACCTTCGCCGCATTTGCCTTCTACTACTTTGGCAGCTTTGGCTTTAGATGCTTTGCCTTTTTTAGCGTGAGTTTTTTCCACGGTTGAACCGCATTTGCCTTCGCCACATTTGCCTTCGCTTGCTTTAGAAACAGCGCTTGCACCGCATGAACCTTCACCGGCTTTAACCGCACCGCAAGAGCCTTGAGCAGATTTCTGAACACCTGCTTTGCTGCTTAACGGTTTATCAGCGGCAACAACGCCGGCAGCCAGAGACAGGGACAGCGCACCGGCCAAAGCAGCAGCTACATTTTTTTTCATTTTAACTTCCTTTTTAAAATACGAGTTTAAATAAATCAAGGGATAATATCGGGCATTTAAAGTCGGCCCGCGACCGTTAATCCTTAAAGAAAATGCTTGATACGACAACAGCGTTTCTTCAGCAGGGCATCCAAAGACAGACGGCCTGCGCCCTGCAACAGGACAGGAAATAAAACCACCAAATAAATCAGTGCCATTTTATAACCGTTGTCGCACACATTGTACCCCAAGCCGGTATGTACCGCAGACCATGCGACAGCCGTTACGACCATCAATCCCAGCGCGGACAGCCGCGTTGCCAAGCCGACGATGAGCAGCGCAGGCAAAACCAGTTCCGCCCACATAGCCAAATTCCAGTTGACCGTATCAGACAACAAATTGAACGGAAAGGGAAATTGACTGTTGATATCTGCAAACCAGTTTTCCCCGTTCCATTTTTCCAAACCGGACTCAAGAAATTCATACGCGGCAAAAAGCCTGAGTGCCAACAAGCCGAAAGCGGCCTGCCAAGAGGGGTTGGATAAGGTGTTCATTTATTTTCCTAATCAATGTGTGTGTCGAATGGGATGGGACGAAAAATCCATCGGCACCATCCCATCTTTCATGCCTGTTTAGACGTGGCAGCTTTAAAAAACTGACAAAACAAATGAAGATATTTTCTTATTCATTGTTTTATAAAGATTAAAAATTCAAAAGGCCGTCTGAAACACCATGCTTGATTGGTTTCAGACGGCCTTTGATGATGATTGCAATCCATTAATCCGCTTGTTTGCACAATTCGACAATTTCCGCACCGTATTTGTCGGTTTTCTCCTCATTCATACCGTGGATTTCCGCCAACTCCGCCAAATTTTGCGGCCGTCGGGCGGCAATCGCGCGCAGGGTAACTTTGCTGCATATCTGATAGGCTTCGAGGCCTTCATGGCGGGCAGTATCGATGTTCCACTGAAGCAGACGGCGCATCAATCGGCGTTTGCGTTTGTCCTCTTCGCTTAGGCCGTCTGAAAACGGCCGGCAGATGTTTAAAATGCCCTCGCCGTATTGCTCGATACGTTTTTCTCCGAGTTTATACACGCCTAAAAGGTCGATGGGTTCGGCAGGCGTATTGGTCAACAAATCGTCCATGCTTTCGTTGGAGAATACCGTACCCAGCGTTACTTGATCGGCACTTGCCTGCTGCTCGCGCCAAGTTTCCAAAGCCTGTTTTAAGGCCTGTTCGCGCTCGCCTAAGCTGTGGATAACTTGTGCGCTGTCTGTGGAAACCGTACCGGCTTCAGCCGTTTCGCAAACGTCGAGTATCTCCAAACCGAATTTATTGATTTTCGCCTCGCCCAAGCCGTAGATTTGATGTAAATCTTCCAAACTTCGGGGCATTTTTTCGACAATATCGCGCAGGGTTTTGTCGCCGCAAACCACATAGGCCGGCACTTCCTCTGCCCGGGCGCGTTGTTGCCGCCACTGGCGCAATGCCTGCCACAAACGCTCTTCACGCTCGGTACGCAACCAATCGTCTTTCGGCTTTTGGGTGGCCGTTTTTTCACGGCGCAAGGGACGCAACATGACTTCAGTTTCGCCCTTGAGGACTTTTTTTGCCGCTTCGGTCAGCTGCAGGGCTTGGTGCTGCTCGACATTGACGGTGAGATAGCCCAGACTGATGCACTGGCGGATAACGCTGCGCCATTCCTTGTCGGTCTGTTCGCTGCCGATGCCGAATGTGGATAACTTGTCATGGCCGTTGCGCTGTATCCAATCGTCGCTTTTGCCGCGCAAAAGGTTGGTGATGTAACCGGCGGCAAAACGTTGTCCGGCGCGGTACACGCAGCTGAGTAATTTTTGCACCAACACCGTGCCGTCAAACCGCACGGGCGGATGCAGGCAGTTGTCGCAATGGCCGCAGGGTTCGGATTCTTCGCCGAAATGTTTGAGCAGCAGTACGCGGCGGCAGGCGGCGGTTTCGCAGACGGAAAGCATGGCATCGAGTTTTTGCATTTCGATTTGCTTTTGCACCTCGTCGCTGTTGCCTTCGGCAATCCGTTCGCGCAGCAACACCCAATCGTTCAAGCCGTAACACAGCCAGCTCACGGCAGGCAGCCCGTCCCGACCGGCGCGCCCCGATTCTTGATAGAAATGTTCGACACTCTGGGGCATATCGAGATGGGCGACAAAGCGCACGTCGGGTTTGTCTATGCCCATACCGAACGCCACGGTCGCCACCACAATAATATTGTCTTCATGCGTAAAGCGGCGTTGGTTTTCCTCGCGCACATCCATGCTCAAACCGGCATGATACGGAATCGCCTCCAAGCCGTTTTCACACAAAAACTGCGCCACATCCTCGACTTTTTTACGGCTTAGGCAATACACAATGCCGCTTTGCCCATGCATCTGCTTGCGGATGAAATCCAGCAATTGTTTTTTGCCATTATTTTTTTCGATAACCTGATAATAAATATTTGGGCGGTCAAAGCTGGAGATAAATTCGGGCGCATTGTCCAAGTACAGATAATGCTTGATGTCGGCGCGCGTGGCCGCATCGGCGGTAGCGGTCAGGGCGATGCGCGGGACGTTCGGATAGCGTTCGGCAAGCATGCCAAGCTGTTGATATTCGGGGCGGAAATCGTGTCCCCATTGGCTGACGCAATGCGCCTCATCAATGGCAAACAAGCTGACGGTTTGTTGGTCAAGAAAACGCAAAAAGCGGTCGGTAACCAAGCGTTCCGGCGCGACATAAAGCAGTTTCAGACGGCCTTGGGCAAGCTTGTCGGCAATCTCGCGCGCCTCATCTGCGGATGTGCTGCTGTTGACTGCCGCCGCTTCAATCCCGGCCACATGCAGGCTGGCCACTTGGTCGTTCATCAGCGCAATCAGCGGCGATACGACAACCGCCACGCCTTCGCGCATCAGCGCCGGAATCTGGTAACACAAAGACTTGCCCCCGCCCGTCGGCATCAGCACCATCAAACTCTCGCCGCCGGCCAAAGCATTGACGATAGCCTCCTGCTTGCCACGAAATTCGGGATAACCGAATACTTCGTGCAAAATCTGTTTGGCGGTCGGCTGAGGCATAATGGTTCCGTAGCATAAGGGAAAGCGTTATTTTAACGGTTTTACACTTGCGTATGTGCGGAACATTTTTCCGCCGCTTTTTCAGACGGCCTGAAATTCAACTCTATTAAAGTTATTTAATTTTAAATAAATATTTATTTTGTTTTGAATGAAATATACAAAGGCCGTCTGAAATCCTAATCTTCGGATTTCAGACGGCCTTTCAAAAATAAAATCTTTAGGCTTTTTTGACGAACTCAGATTTCAAGTTCATCGCGCTGCCATCGATTTTGCAACCGATATTGTGGTCGCCCTCTTGCAGGCGGATGCCTTTGACTTTGGTGCCTTGCTTGATGACCATAGAGCTGCCTTTGACTTTCAGATCTTTAATCAAGACAACCGTATCGCCATCTTGCAAGACCGTGCCGTTGGCATCTTTGACTTCCAAGGCATCATCGCTTGCAGCCGCAGCATCGGCCTCGTTCCACTCATGGGCGCACTCAGGGCAAACGTATTGAGCGCCGTCTTCGTAAGTATATTCGGAGTGGCATTTCGGGCAGGGAGGTAGGGACATGAGGTTTCCTTATAAATATGATAAAAGAAGCGTAAAACGCAAATAATACAATGTCTAAATTATTGCTTCGCCTTGCTGCCGCCTACGCCGTAAACGGCATTCCACGCCGCGTCCAACATCTGGCCGGCTTGTTGCAGCTTGGAATTTTGCTGCTCTTTCTGAGCCAAGGCCGTCTGAATTTCGCCTTTCAAACGGTCAATATCGGATTGCGCTGCCTGCAAACGGCGCTGCGCGCTTTCCAAATCACTTTGCAGGGAAATGATTTTGCTGTCGTTGCTGTTTTGCTCATGCAAAGCGGCACGGTAAACCGATTGGACGGACAGCAAACGGTCTTCCGCCTCACCGGCATACGCAGCAGCGGCGGATAACATCATCAGGGCAAGTAAGGTTTTTTTCATGGGTTTTCCTTTAAAGTTGTTTGATTTGTAAAGTAAAGCGCAGAGCCGATTTTTCCGCCGCCAAGTTTACATAATATGCTTGTTGGTCTTTGTTCTTGATGGCTTATTTTATCCAATCCGGACATTCAGGCTGCCGATAAAAGTTAATTCAATCGGCAGTTGTAACAGGCAGGCGGCTATTATTTTCTCATATTCTCCGCCTTATTCCATTATTTTCTGGTTTTATTATAAAAGGCCGTCTGAAAAATTTTCAGACGGCCTTTTTGAGTTTCACAATGATGGCTCTGCCTCTCGTCAAAAAGCTTTCCTGTATTTTTAAATTACAGTCATATTTAAATATGTAAATATGATTTATTTATTGTAAAATTTATCCTTTAGTCATGCCGGAGCATATGGTGTTGCGGCTGTCTGCATCTTTTTTAATTCTTCTTCCATGAGAACCCTATGATGAAAA
>NZ_JBQCTZ010000068.1:0-17157 GCF_051963715.1 Neisseria sp. P0001.S005
TAGACGTTGGAAATGCCAAAACCTGACAACCTTGATTTTCAGACGACCTTGCCACGTAAAATACGCTACAATACTCCCTATTTCAAGTTTCTAAAATTAAAAGGAAAATTTAATGTTCAGCTTCTTCCGTCGCAAGAAAAAACAGGAAACTCCGGCTCCTGAGGAGGCTCAAGTTCAGGAAAGCGCAGCAAAAGTAGAATCTGAAGTTGCTCAAATAGTTGAAAATATTAAAGAAAGTGCCGAATCTTTAGCTGAAAGCGTCAAAGGGCATGTTGAATCAGTTGTCGAAACCGTCGGTGAAACTGTCGAGCAGGTTCGGGAAGCTTTGACCGAAACGCCGTCTGAAACAGTCGAAAAAGTAGAAGAACACGTTGAAGCGGCAAAAGAAGCGGCCGTTGAAACCGTCGGCGAGACTGTTGAACAGGTTCAAGAAACCGTTGCCAAGATGCCGTCTGAAGCGGCCGAGGTTGTTGAGGAAGCAGCAGAACAGGCTGAGGCGGTAAAAGAAGCAGCCGTTGAAACTGTCAGCGAGGCTGTTGAACAGGTTCAAGAAACCGTTGCCGAGATGCCGTCTGAAGTGGCCGAGGCTGCTGAGGAAGTAGCAGAACAGGCCGAAGCAGTCAAAGAAGAAGCTGTTGAGGCAGTTAGTGAGACTGTCGAGCAAGCTCAAGAAGCCGTTGCGGAAACACCGGCTGAAGCCCCTGCTCCGGTAGAAGAACACAAGCTCAGTTGGGCTGCGCGTTTGAAACAAGGCTTGACCAAATCACGCGACAAAATGGCAAAATCGTTGGCCGGCGTGTTCGGCGGCGGACAGATCGACGAGGATTTGTATGAAGAGCTGGAAACCGTGCTGATTACCAGCGATATGGGCATGGAAGCCACCGAATACTTGATGAAAGACGTGCGTGACCGTGTCAGCCTCAAAGGCCTCAAAGACGGCAACGAATTGCGCGGTGCGCTGAAAGATGCACTATATGACTTGATTAAGCCTCTGGAGAAACCTTTGGTCTTGCCGGAAACCAAGGAGCCGTTCGTGATTATGCTTGCCGGTATCAACGGCGCAGGTAAAACCACGTCTATCGGCAAACTGGCCAAATATTTCCAAGCGCAGGGCAAATCTGTGTTGCTGGCGGCAGGCGATACTTTCCGTGCCGCCGCGCGTGAGCAGCTTCAAGCTTGGGGCGAGCGCAACAATGTAACCGTGATTTCGCAAACCACAGGCGATTCCGCAGCCGTTTGCTTCGATGCTGTCCAAGCCGCCAAAGCACGTGGCATAGACATTGTGCTTGCCGATACAGCCGGACGCCTGCCGACGCAGCTTCATTTGATGGAAGAAATCAAAAAAGTGAAGCGCGTGTTGCAAAAAGCCATGCCTGATGCGCCACATGAAATCATCGTCGTGCTTGATGCCAATATCGGCCAAAACGCCGTCAACCAAGTGAAAGCCTTTGACGAAGCGCTGGGTCTGACCGGCCTGATCGTCACCAAGCTCGACGGTACGGCCAAAGGCGGTATCCTTGCCGCCCTTGCCTCTGACCGTCCAGTTCCCGTCCGCTATATCGGCGTAGGTGAAGGCATTGATGATTTGCGTCCGTTTAATGCCAAAGCGTTCGTGGATGCCCTATTGGATTAAATAGACAGACTGAGGCTTGTAAACACAGTTTGCGGGAGATTTTTGAGCTATATTTTGAAAGACTCCGTATTCGGGTGATACCAGCCAAACAGGCTGTTAAAAAGGCCGTCTGAAACCTAAAATCAGGTTTCAGACGGCCTTTATTGATTTGCAAGGTTTAGTTTTTCCTTGCGGTAACAAACTCGGCCAGTTGGCGTAGGCGCAGGGCTTTGTCGCCGAATGGCTCGATCAGGGCAACGGCTTCTGCAATCAGCGTTTCTGCGTAAGTGCGCGCGGCGTGCAGGCCCATCAGTTTGACGTAGGTCGGTTTGTCGTTGTCCGAGTCTTTGCCGGCGGTTTTGCCCAATGTGGCGGTATCGGCTTCGCAGTCCAATACATCGTCGATCACTTGGAAAGCCAGGCCCAATTTGGCGGCGTAGTGGTCTAAGGTTTGGATTTGCGCCGGTGTTAAGTCCGGGCAGGAAAGTGCGCCTAAGGCGACTGCCGCGCGGATGAGCGCGCCGGTTTTGAGGCTGTGCATCTGTTCCAATTCAGCCTGATTCATGGCTTTGCCGACATTGGCCAGGTCGATAGCTTGTCCGCCCGCCATGCCGAGGCTGCCAGATGCCTGGGCCAGCGTGGACAACATGGCAAGCTGGCGTTCGGCAGACAGGCCTGTCGGACGGCTCAATACATCAAAGGCTTGGGTTTGCAGCGCATCGCCGACCAAAAGGGCGGTTGCTTCATCGTATTGCACATGGCAGGTCGGTTTGCCGCGGCGCAGGCTGTCGTTGTCCATCGCCGGCATATCGTCATGAACCAACGAATAGACGTGCACCATTTCGATGGCCGCCATCGCCTGCTCGACGGCATTTTGGTTTGCTTCGCCCAATTCGGACGCGGCAAGCACCAAGAGCGGGCGCAGCCGTTTGCCGCCGCCGAGGGTAACGTAACGCATGGCTTCGTGCAGCGTGTGCGGCACTTGGCTTTCAGACGGCAAGAAATGCGCCAGCAGCAATTCGGTTTGCGCTTGGGCTTTTTGCTGCCATGTTTTGAGTTCATTCGCCGGGTTCAAGGTTCAACTCCTTCAGTTCGCCGGCATCCAAGACTTGCAGTTTCTGCTCGACTTCCGCCAATTTGGTTTGGCAGTATCTGACCAATTCGTTGCCTTCCTGATAGGCGGCCAGAGCGTCTTCCAGCGGCATTTCGCTGCTTTGCATGGCCTGGGTCAGGGTTTCGAGGCGGGATAAAGCTTCTTCAAAGGATTGGGGGGCGTTTTTTTTCATGGTTTGAAATGATGGGCAGAAAAGGGGAATTGTAGCATTTTTAGATGATGAAGGCCGTCTGAACTGGGATGAAAACGAAATCAAAGATTTCTGTTTCTTTGTTCAGACGGCCTTTTTTCAAACGGAATAACGTTATCAGCCCGGTAAAACGGCTTTTTGATAGTTGAGCGCGATAAACTGCTTCTCGGCATCCAATTCAGTGATTTTGAACAATGCCTGCGATTTAGGCAGCGCGTCAAATGGAATACCGGTCGCGCGCGTGACCAGCGGCAGGCCTTCAATGCGGACGAGGTCCTCTTTGAGGATGGTGGCCGTCAGCTCGCTCGTGCCTTGCTGTTGCAGGTACACGAGGCTCCAGTAGGCTTCCATTTGGCGTTGGAAGTCGGCGTAGGCTGTATAGGCGGCATCAAAGTCGCGCAGCGCGGCGAAAAGCTCGGCATCGCTGTTTTGATACAGCGGCTCGGCAGTATCGTCTATCAGGCTGATCAGCTGCTTTTGGTTGATGTAGTCGGCGGCGCGGCGCAGCGGCGAGGTAAACCAGCCGTAATGCTGCACGCCCATGCCGATGTGCGGCTCGGATTTGGTGCTCATGCGCACTTTGCCTGCCGGTTGGACGCGGAAAAGGCCGGGCAGCTCGTTTTCGTCCAGCATTTGCGCCCAAGTGCTGTTGGCAAGAATCATCATCTCGCTGACCAGCGTATCAATGGGCGAACCGCGTTCGCGGCGGACGACGGATACGTTGCCTTCCTCATCCAATTCGATGCTGTAATCGTATTGCGGCGCACGGTCGGGCTCGTATTTGCCGCGCGCTTTTTGCAGGGCGATGGCAAATTGATAGAACCAAATCAGGTCTTGATGGTGGGCGAACATCATTTCGCCGGCTTCGTCCAAGCCGGTTTCGGCGTTGAAATGCGGCTCGATGGTCTGAATGCGCAGGTTTTCGGCGATGTTGACCGCTTCGATTTTGCAGGTTGGCGCGCCGACGTTGAACTCGTTGTCCACATCGAAATAAATGCTGATGGAAGGGCGGTATGCGCCCGCATCAAGGCTGAACGCGGCAATCCAGTTTTCAGGCAGCATGGTGATTTTGCCGCCGGGGAAATAGACCGTGCTCAAGCGTTCCATGATGTTTTTTTCCATTTTGTCGCCTGGTTTAACGGCAAGCGACGGCGCGGCGATGTGGATGCCGACGCGTTTCATGCCATTGCCCAAGTCGGTCAGGCTCAAGGCATCGTCCACTTCGGTGGTCGATTCGTCGTCAATGGAAAAGGCGGTAACGTCGGCTTTGGGCAAGTCGGGCATCTCAGGAAGGGGAAGGTCGGGGAAGCCTGTTCCTTTGGGGAAGTATTTGATTTCAAACCCGTCTTGCAGGTATTGAGGGATGGATGTAATGCCGCCCGTTTTTTTCGCCAGTTCGTAGGCGGAGATTTTTAGCGCGTCGGCGGCTTTGGTAAAGGCTTTGTAAGTCAGCGACTGCTTGTCGGGCGCGTGTAAGATGGTTTTCAAATCTGCCGCGATTTCAGACGGCATCTCGCCGCGTTTCAAGGCTTCTGCCCAAGCGTCGATTTGCGCGTCTTGCTGTTTTTTGCGTTCGATGGCGGCAAGCGCTTGTTTTAAGGTTTCTTCGGGCGCAGCTTTGAACACGCCTTTGGCTTTTTTGTAGAAATACATCGGCGCGGCGTACAGCGCAATCAAAGTCGCCGCCAGCTCGGTTTTGGTCGGCGCATGGCCGTAATATTCTTCGGCGATGGCTTCGGCGGTAAATTCCTCTTCGCCGCATACTTCCCACAATAAATCGGTGTCGATGTCCGCCGCCTGTGCCTGTGCGTTTTCCAAAAATGCTGCCATATCGCCGTCAAACTCGGCAAAGACATTGTTTGCCTTCACTTTGGTGCGCTTGCCGTGTTGGGTATCGACTTGATAGGTGGCGTCGTTTTTTTGGACGATGGAGGCAACTTTGAATTGGCCGGACTCTTCGTAAAAGATATTCATTTTTTTAGGATTTTATGATTTGTAGGAAACGCGTGATTTTAGCAGATTTGCACAAGAAAGGCCGTCTGAAAAACATACTTTCAGACGGCCTGTTCAAACGGCGGATGATTAATACTGATATGCCGCCAGTTTGCGTTTGATTTCAGGCAGCGCGGCGCGTGCGGCCTGTTCGCCCAATTGGATGGCGCGTTGTTTTTGGTCAAAACCGCCAACCGAACCCAGCTCCAAAACCTGCGGTTTGATGACCACATTGGCTTGTCCCAATTCTTGGCGCAACGCAGTTTGACTCATTACGTTGAAGGTTTGGTCAAGATAGGAGAACATGCCTTGGCTGACATTTTTGGCCGGACGGGCGGAAATATCGACGGCAATGATGAAGTTTGCGCCCATTTTTTTCGCCGCGCTGACCGGTACGGGCTGAGACAGGCCGCCGTCTACATATTTACGGTTGCCGATGACGACAGGCTGGAATACGTTCGGAATCGACGCAGAAGCGCGGACGGCCTGTCCGGCATTGCCTACGTTGAACACCACCGGTTTGCCGCTTTCAAAATCGGTCGCAACGGCGGCAAATTTGATGGGGAACTGCTGCATCGGACGGTTGCCGACTTTACGGTTGATGTAGTTTTGCAGTTTTTCGCCTTTGATGAAGCCGCTGGTGGACAAGGTCAAATCCACCAAATCGGTTTTACCTAAAATTTCCGCTTCCAATTCGAGGCGGTCGGGCGACATTCCCGAAGCGTACATACTGCCGACAATCGAGCCTGCGGATGTGCCAGTAACGATTTTGACCGGAATATTGTTTTCTTTCAAAACCTTAATAATCCCGATATGGGCAAAGCCTTTGGACGCGCCGCCGCCCAAAGCCAGCGCAACCGTGGCTTTCGGTTTGGGTGCAGTATGCGAAACCGTATTTTGACCCTGCGTAGAAGGTTTGGATTGCGGCGCGTTGCCGCTCGGACAGGCAGCCAATACCAAGACGGACGAAGCGGCTAAAAACGTTTTGAATGTGGAAAAAAGTTTATTCATGTTCAGACAGCCTTTAATATGTCGAAAGGGTTATTCTACTCTCAAATTGAGTCGAAAGGCCGTCTGAAATTAGGTTTCAGACGGCCTTTTAAATCAAACTCAAGCCAATTCGAGCTGTTTTTCCAAACTCTCGACCAGTTGGTCGTCCAAATTCAAAGCTTGGGACAAACGGCTCAGGAACACGATTTCCTTGCGTGATAAGTCCGCGCAGACCAATCTGGCCGCCAGATAAGTTTCGGCTGCCAAAGCCTCGTCGCTGCCGACCGAAGCGGCAATTTGCTCGATAGAGGCCGGTTGCGCATATTCCGCCT
Source organism: Neisseria sp. P0001.S005 (assembly GCF_051963715.1). NCBI lineage: Bacteria > Pseudomonadati > Pseudomonadota > Betaproteobacteria > Neisseriales > Neisseriaceae > Neisseria > Neisseria sp. P0001.S005. The sequence goes on from NZ_JBQCTZ010000068.1 coordinate 6,231, forward strand.
GCAGCCATGCCGCCGTTTCCGCATCGCTGCCGCTTTCACGCTCAATGGCCGCGCGTTCCGCATCGTCAATCAGGCCGTCTGAGGCCGCCGCTGCAATCATCGTTTGCAAAATCACACGGCTGTGGTTTTCACCAATCAGACTGACAGGTTGGAACGCACTTTGCGGCAATTCGTCCTGCTGGCGGTTTTGTTTCCAGTTTTGATAGCCTTTATAAGCCAGAAAACCCAAAGCAGCGACCGAGCCGGCCTTTACCAGCTTCTTCGTGTTTTTCTTTTTCAACAGCATCGATGCCAAAGCACCCGTCAACGCGCCGCCGCCGAAAGAATTGAGCGGACTGTCCGCAACCGCTTTGCCGCCTTTTTGAGCCGCACCCAAAACCTGATTGAGCAACTGACTGAAATCCATAAAAAAAATCTCCTGAAAACAAATACATTGCAAATATAGGGCAGAAACACCAAAAAACCAAGCCAAAGAAAGTTAAAAGGTGCAAACAAGTTTTCAGACGGCCATAGCCGACTTTCGGTACAATCACACCATTCCAAACAATAAACCCCATCATGACCGATACCGCCCAAATCATTACCAGCTATGGCCGCCGCTATATCGTCCGCACCCCCGACGGCCAAACATATGACGCCACCACCCGCAAAAAACGCGTCGATTTCGCCTGCGGCGACCAAGTCCGCATCAGCCCCATCAACGGCGAACAAGTCGTGATTGAAGACTACCTCCCGCGCGAAAGCCTGCTCTACCGCCAAGACGCGTGGAAAACCAAACTGATTGCCGCCAACGTTACCCAACTGCTCATCGTAACCGCCGCCAGCCCCTCACCCAGCGAAGCCCTGTTGCAACGCGCCCTCCTCGCAGCCGAAGCGGCCGGTATCGACGCCGTTATCGTCCTCAACAAAGCCGACCTCCCCGAAACTACCCAATGGCGCGAGAAACTCAAATTCTACGAAACCCTCGGCTACCCTGTGGTCGAAACCAACGCATTGGAAAACGCCGACATCCTGCGTCCCATTTTAGAAGGGCAAACCAACATCCTGCTCGGACAAAGCGGCATGGGCAAGTCCACCTTGACCAACGCCCTACTCGGCAACCAAGCCGCCCGAACCGGCGACATTTCCACCGCGCTCGACTCCGGCAAACACACCACCACCCACGCCCAACTATACGATTTAAACGCAGAAACCCGACTCATCGATTCCCCCGGCCTGCAAGAATTCGGCCTGCACCATCTCCAAGCCGCCGATTTACTGCAATACTTCCCCGACCTGCGCCACCTCATCGGCCAGTGCCGTTTCCACAACTGCACCCACCGCGCCGAACCCGGCTGCGCCGTCAAAGCCGCTGCCGAATCAGGCGAAGCCAAACCCGAGCGTATCGAGTTTCTGCAACGCGTTACCGATGAATTGTTGAGGTAAAGTTTTAACAAAAATAAGTGTTTGGATAAATAAAAAGGCCGTCTGAGATTTTCAGACGGCCTTTTTTTAAAGAATAACCAAATTTACCTTTCAACCGGTATCGCTACCTTAGCGGGAAAGAGAAGGTGCTTTTCGTGGTGGATTGATCATGAGAAGCACGGCTTCTTCAATTTGTTTGTCCTCCCGATCATGGAGTTCTACCGGAAACTTCAGACGCAACACTGTAATAATAGCGCCAACCGATAAGCCTGCATCATGAAGCAACTCAATTTCTTTAAGTACTGGTGCGGAAAGGTTTAACATGGTTTCTCCTTAAGATTTGATATAAGCCTTAGCCCACTTTATCCCCGGGCTGTGCGCCTGCGTCGACATCGAGGAGCTTCAGTTTGCCCTCTGCCGTGGCGGCGGAGAGGATCATGCCTTCGGATACGCCGAATTTTGCCATTTTGCGCGGGGCGAAGTTGGCGACGGCGATGACCATGCGGCCGTTCAATTCGGCAGGATTTGGGTAAGACGCGGCTATGCCGGAGAAGATGATGCGTTTTTCAAAACCGAAATCGAGGTCGAATTTCAAAAGTTTGGTGCTGCCTTCGACGGCTTCGCAGTTCAATACTTTGGCGACGCGCATGTCGATTTTCATAAAGTCGTCGAAGCTGGCCTGTTCGGCGACTTTTTCATATTTGCTCTCTTCGGCGGCAGGCGCGGCTGCGGCGGCGATGCTTTGTTTGTTGGCTTCGATCAAATTGTCCACTTGTTTTTGCTCCACTCGTTGCATGAGGTGTTCGTATTTGTTGATGGCGTGTTCGCCCAAGGTTTCGCGTGTATTTGCCCAGGTGATGGCTTCCAAATTCAGGAATTTGGCGGCGTTTTCGGCCACTTTCGGCAATACGGGGGCGAGGTAGGCGGTCAACATGGTAAAGGCGTTGATGAGCTCGCTGCATACTTCGTGCAGGCGTTCGTCTTGGCCTTCTTGTTTGGCGAGTTCCCAAGGTTTGTTGGCATCAACGTATTCGTTGACAATGTCCGCCAAGGCCATGATGTCGCGCAGGGCTTTGGCGTATTCGCGGCTTTCGTAGCATTCGGCAATGGCTTCGCTTTGCGCAGTCAGTTTTGCCAGCAATTCGTTGTCGGCAACGTCTTTCAGACGGCCTTCAAAGCGTTTGGCGATGAAACCTGAGGCGCGGGCGGCGATGTTGACGTATTTGCCGACGAGGTCGCTGTTGACACGCGAAATAAAGTCTTGCAGGTTCAAATCGATGTCTTCGATTTTGCTGTTGAGTTTGGCGGCGATGTAATAGCGCATCCACTCAGGGTTCAGGCCTTGTTCCAAATAGGATTTGGCGGTGATAAACGTGCCGCGCGATTTGGACATTTTTTGTCCGTCTACGGTCAAAAAGCCGTGTGCGTAGACGCCGGTCGGGGCGCGGTGGCCGGAGAAATGCAGCATGGCGGGCCAGAACAGGGCGTGGAAATAGAGAATATCTTTGCCGATAAAGTGGTACATCTCGGTTTGGCTGTCGGCTTTGAAGTATTCGTCGAAATCGATGCCGATGCGGTCGCACAGGTTTTTAAACGACGCCATGTAGCCGACGGGCGCGTCCAGCCAGACGTAGAAGTATTTGCCCGGCGCGTCGGGGATTTCAAAACCGAAATACGGCGCGTCGCGGGAAATGTCCCAGTCGGACAGGGTGGTTTCTTCGCCTTCGCCCAGCCATTCTTTCATTTTGTTGAGGGCTTCGGCTTGCAGATGGGGCTTGCCGTCGTGCGGGTTGTTGCCGGAAGTCCATGCTTTGAGGAAGTCGGCGCATTCGCCCAGTTTGAAGAAGAAGTGTTCGGATTCGCGCAATTCGGGTTTGGCACCGGAAACGGCGGAATACGGGTTGATCAGCTCGGTTGGGGAATAGGTCGTGCCGCAGACTTCGCAGTTGTCGCCGTATTGGTCTTGGGCGTGGCATTTCGGGCATTCGCCTTTGACGAAGCGGTCGGGCAGGAACATTTGTTTTTCGGGGTCGAAAAGCTGCTCGATGACGCGGCTTTCGATTTTGCCGTTGGCTTTCAGCGCTCGGTAAATGTCTTGGGAAAACTGTTTGTTTTCAGGGGAATGGGTGCTGTAATAATTGTCGTAGCCGATGTTGAAACCGGTAAAGTCGGCGAGGTGCTCTTCGCGTACTTTGGCAATCATGTCTTCGGGCGCGATGCCTTGTTTTTGCGCGGCAAGCATCACGGGCGTGCCGTGGGTGTCATCGGCGCAGCAGTAGTAGCATTCGTGGCCGCGTAGTTTTTGGAAGCGTACCCAAACATCGGTTTGGATGTGTTCGACCATATGGCCGAGGTGGATGCTGCCGTTGGCATACGGCAGCGCAGAAGTGACAAGGATTTTGCGTGTCATGGTTTGTGCTTTTAAAAACAATGAATAAAGATGTTGGGAATTATACCGCAAAACAATACGCAAAGGCCGTCTGAAACCCGATTGCCGGTGTTTCAGACGGCCTTTTGAGACTTAGCAGAAAGATTAAGACCTTTTGATTCGGTTCAGCATCTTCGCTTACGAAATCATCATGCCACGCGATTGGGATTGCGCCAACTGCCTTTGTTGCGTTTCATATTCAAACTGCTGCGCCGTTTGCTGAATTTGATTCAGGCTTTCTGCTGTCGGGGTAACGGCTGCCTTATCCATATTGACCACCGCCTCATTTAGGTCGGGAGATTCGTGGGCGATACTGATTTCCCTGGTGCGTTCGTTAACATCAATAAGCGACACACCGCGCAGCCCTTGTGCGTAACCTGCCGCCGCCATCGACATGCCAATCCTGTCCAAATCTTCTTCACGGTAAGGGATGTTTTCATGTCGACAAAAATCAACGAAACATTCTTTGCCCTGATGGTAGATGTTTTGCGCGTATTGGGGCATGTCTTCGATCTTAAGAGAATGAAGCTGGGAATATTGGTTGTTCTGTTGTCCATTTTCTTGCACCATCATATTTTCCAAATACCAAAATGGGGCTATTCTATCCCAAAATTTATCTACGCTTTCATTATGTCCTAGTGTGTAATCTTTACCTCGAAAGCTAACAGTTACTGATGCATCTTTAGATTTATGTTTCACAATTTGGTCGAGAAATGGTTTAATTTGTCTGTCAGGGCGATCCCATTCTAAAGCTGTTCCATCAAAATCTTTATCTGCCAAACCAATGAAGCCCAATCCTTTGCCGGAAAAGTCAATACAGGAATTATCGTCTGCACTATATCTTTTGCTGAAACCTGGGATTTTTCCTCCTGCCGCTAAATTAGGATACGGGACCAGTTTGTCAAACTGCGCCTTATCAATATCGACGGTAATAGAACTGATTGTTTTGCCATTCCCATTTTTATAATACTCCCAGTCATGTTCGCCGAGATTATCTCCACCTTTGGCAAATATACTCTCACCTGTTGACCAGCCGGCGCAAAAGGACGGTTTGGCATCCAACGCTTCGCCAGGTTTTCGTGCTTCCAGCCAGACATGCCCCCAAGTGGATGTTTCCCATTTACCTTTGTCTTGATTAAAATGTGGTACTCCTGAAGGAGCAAATTTTACAGTAAGCCTGTAAGTTCCGGCAGTCATATATTTCCTTTCTTAATAAAATAGTGCAATATAAGGTGAGATTTCAAGATAGGTGGCAACAATACCGGATGCTTGCAAATGCATCTTGATTTCAGGCGGGCTTTCGTCTTTAAAATCGCAGCGGTATTTGCCGTAGGGGGCATCGAAACCGCCTCTGATATTGCTTCTTCCTACTGCGTCAGGGGTGTGTGGATGGATAAGTTCCCAACCATTACCGCCATCAAACCAGTGGAATTCATCTGTTTTATCCGAACGCCTATCTTCGTAAATTAATATTTCCTGCCCATTTTTCAGGTAATAACAGTTAATAGAAATATTATAGGGTATCTTCATTCTTTCTTCCTGGTTTATAGCAGCCTCATTCCGGTATTCAGTCTTTAAGCTAATAACATAACGCTTCTTCGCCCACGAATCCACCGTATAGCTGACTGTTTTACCTTCACCCATAGGGAAGGGAACGACCTCGGCAGGGAAAAGTGCTTGGGACAAGTAAACCTTCACCAAATCACACTGGGTCAACGACAAAACTACCGCTAGACTTCCAGCCCAAAGAATGGTCTTTTTAGGTATCAACCTCATAATATTTATTCCTTAATTTTAACGCGGTTTGGTAAATATTCCGTATTGGTAACACCTGATTTTAACCATTCTCAAGTGCAATAAACATAATTTATCCTTGATAAAAAATTCGATCATAATATTTGCTTTCCTAATACACAGAGAAAAATTATTAAAATTGTACCGAATAAATTGGTTGCAATCGCTGCAAAAAATGCACTCCATGCTGATTTTGTAAAAGATCTTGGCTTCTTAATTGAAGGATAAATTGAACTTATAAAACAAAACAGTCCCCAAATATAATAGAAAATCCATGCAATGCCTGCTTTGGTATCTATAGAAGTCAAAATATCATATGCCATCCAACAATACAAAACCAATGAAAGAAATATTGCGCCGATTACTGCCCCGCTGCGTAAACGCATATATAAGCAATAACTCGCTGCAATAGAAACCCAAAAACCAAGTAAATTTTCAATAAGACTCCGATCTATCGAAAAGTATCCATAGTATCTTATGTTGATATAGATTAAATAAGCCAAAGGCAATAACAGACTCAAAACAACGCTTACAATAGCAATCTTCTTTTCTAAAGCTATTGGTTACTTCATACGTTCTCCAATAAAGGACGGTTTTTTTGACATAAGTTACCTCATTTAATCCAAATTAATAATCCATTCCATCACATACACAATGTACGTTTTTGGAATTTACAAAAGTTACTCGTATCGAACAATATTGTCCTTCAGTTTGAACTTTACATTGTGCCTGTCAAGTTTTCCATCCACAGATAGATTAAATTGAATAGATATATTTTGACTCGAGGAAGAAATCTTAATTTCAGGACTTTCCACCTGCATACTATTCCAGTCCTTTTTATCCAATCTATATCCTATTGCGTTAAAAACCTCTCTATTATTAACTGTTAACTTCTCCAGAATAACATTTTTTGCAGATGTATCATGCCATATTTTTAAACTGTGCGGAGATTCATGTAACATATAGCTTCTAATCAGGAATATTATCAATAGCGCTATAATATAATACCAGCAAACCCATACAAAGTTATTTTAAAAAATTCTGGTATAAATGTTTTCATTTACTAATTCCCAAGAAAAATATCGATTCAATCATTGCTTTCTATTTTATATCAGAATAATAGCAATTCGTCTGAAAACCAATCCTAACCCGTTTTCAGACGACCTTACTTTACTTATTGCTACCCACCTTTCAACGAGGCTACCTTCACCGCCCCCTTCAGCCGTTTGGTAAACATTCCATCCTGATAGTAGCGAATCTTGTTTACCTTCGCCGGATGTGCCATACCTTCGTAAATGATGATTTCACTGTCCTGACTCATTCCTTTCAATTCCTGCGGCAGCATCAGCGCGCGGCGCTCTTCGCTTTCCGAAACGCTGCGTTCGCGTCCGCGGCTGACGTTTTTGCGTTTTACTGTGGTATAGCCCAACATTTCGGAGTATTCGTTCGCATCCTGCTGCTCCCTCGGGGTATAGATAATTTGTAGAGCGTGGTTGGTGATGATTGTGCGGGCGTATTCTTTGCCGTAAACGGCGTCCAGTTGGGCGACGGATTGGATAATCGGAAACAGACGGATGTTGTAGCCCGCCATGTAGCTGACGGAATGGGCGATGATTTCCACCCTGCCTATGCTGGTAAATTCGTCCATCAGCAACAGGCACTGGTGCTGCAAATCAGGATTATCCTGCGGTAACTCTTTGGTGTTTTGGTTGATCAGTTGGGAGAAGAACAGGTTGACGATGATCCTCGATTCGGCAAGTTTATTGGGCAGGATGCCGATATAGACGGTCATTTTCTTTTTACGCACGTCGGTCAGTAAGAAATCGTCGGCGGAAGTTGCGGCGTCAATGATGGGGTTGATCCACGGGTTTAGGGGTTCTTTAAACGTACCCATGATGGAACCGAAGGTTTCCTTCTCTTGGGAGATTAAACCGGAAAAGGCGGTCTTGGCGGCTGGGCTGAGGAAGGGTTTTTGAGATAGGGAGGTAAAGTATTCTTTGAGTTCGGTACCGTTGCCTGATGAAAGGCGGTAGATTTTTCCTAAGGTGCAGGGAGGTTCTTTAACGGTTGCCTGCCAGTTCAAACGCTTCGCATATTTTGTATTTTTGTATACCGATGAATCAAAACAATAAAGCGAAAACGCCAAAAACGCATTCCTTGCCTGCGCCACCCAGAACTTGTCCCGGCTGTCTCCGTCCGGATACAACATCGCCGCTATCGACATCAAATCCGATACCCGCTGGTCGGGGTCGGAAGAAACATAGGTAAACGGGTTCCAACGGTGCGTCCTGCCGTCCTCGGCAAAGGGATTGAACAGATAGACTTCCTGACCCAATACCTCCTTGCGGTAGCCGCTGGTCAGGTTGAAGTTCTCCTGTTTGATGTCCAGCACCACGACCGAACTTTTGTAACTCAACAGGTTCGGTATCACGATACCGACACCTTTACCCGAGCGGGTCGGCGCCGCCAGCAATGCAAACTGCTGACCGCTGTAATGCAACAGCTTGCCGTTGTATTTGCCGACGACTAACGATGTATCGGATTGCTTGAAAAAGCCTGCCTTTACCAGGTCCGACATTCCTGAAAACCTTGCCTCGCCGTGCAGGCTGGGGGAAGCTGTCCTCCATATGGGAACGAGGCTGAACAGGTAGGCCAGCAGCGGCAGACCGAAGCCGGCTATACCTGATGTCTTAATTTGTAAAGAATACGCTGCAACCTGAGGAAGATGCAGCGTATTGAAATATTTGAACCATGTCGTCAGTACCAGCGGGGTTTTATCCAGTCCCAGCCATTGCAGTAAGATAAAGCTGGAAAGGTAGCTGCCGGCAACCAAGGAAAGCAGCAATAAAATTGCCGTAATGATGAATTTGTTGCGTAGGGTCATTTTTATATGCCTCTTAACTTTAGATGATTAAATCGGTTTTAGAAATCAATAAGCAATCTTTAGCAGTAAAGGTCGTCTGAAAAAGCTTTCAGACGACCTTTTTTACACAAGGCTCTTAACCGCGTACACGTTCGATTTTTGCGCCTACGCCGCCGAGTTTTTTCTCGATGTATTCATAGCCGCGGTCGAGGTGGTAGATGCGTTCGACGATGGTTTCGCCTTCTGCGACCAAGCCGGCCATGACGAGGCTGGCGGAGGCGCGCAGGTCGGTTGCCATCACGACGGCGCCGGAGAGTTTCTCTACGCCTTTGATGTAGGCGGTGTTGCCTTCGGTGGTGATGTCTGCGCCCATGCGGTTGAGTTCGGGAACGTGCATGAAGCGGTTTTCAAAAATGGTTTCCACTACGCGGCTGCTGCCTTCGGCAATGGCGTTCATGGCCATAAACTGCGCCTGCATGTCGGTTGGGAAGCCTGGGTGGACGACGGTACGGATGTCCACGGCTTTGGGGCGTTGCTGCATGTCGATGGAGATCCAGTTGTCGCCGGCTTCGATGATGGCGCCTGCTTCGGTCAATTTGTTTAACACGACTTCCATGGTTTTGGGGGCGGCATTGCGCAGGACGACTTTGCCGCCGGTCATGGCGACGGCGCAGAGGAAGGTACCGGCTTCGATACGGTCGGGAACGACGCTGTGTTCGCAGCCGTGCAGCTCTTTTACGCCTTCGATGGTCATGGTTGCTGTACCGATGCCGCTGATTTTTGCGCCCATTTTGACGAGGCATTCGGCCAAATCGACGACTTCGGGCTCGATGGCGCAGTTTTCGAGGATGGTGGTGCCTTCGGCAAGCGTGGCCGCCATCAGCAGGTTTTCGGTACCGCCTACGGTCACGACGTCCATGGTGACGCGCGTGCCTTTCAGACGGCCTTTGGCTTTGACGTAACCGTGTTCGATGGTGATTTCCGCACCCATGGTTTCGAGGCCTTTGAGGTGTTGGTCAACCGGGCGCGAACCGATGGCGCAGCCGCCGGGCAGGCTGACTTGGGCTTCGCCGAAGCGGGCGAGGGTCGGGCCCAAAACCAAGATGGATGCGCGCATGGTTTTTACCAGCTCGTAAGGTGCGCAGGTGTTGTTGACAGTGCCACCGTTGATTTCAAATTCGGAGATGTTGTCGGTCAAAACGCGTGCGCCCATACCTTGCAGCAGTTTTTGGGTGGTTTTGACGTCGGCGAGCATGGGTACGTTTTTCAAGCGTAAAGTGCCGGAAGTCAGCAGACCGGCACACATCAGCGGCAGGGCGGCGTTTTTTGCGCCGGATACGATGATTTCGCCGTTGAGGGGGCCGTTGGCAGAGATTTTGAGTTTGTCCACAGGATGTCTTTCGTTATTTGTCTGCACGGTTTATGCCGCACAAATGAAATGAGATGGATAATAGACCATCAATTATAAGGGATTATGCCCTTGCTGTTAGATTTGGCAGTATTAAATTTTCACAAGGTTTGTTTAAGTTGCGAAAGGATAAGATTTCAGGCCGTCTGAATGGTTCAGACGGCCTGTTTGCCAAGGCTTATTTTTTGGCTTTGAAGCCTAAAAGATGTTGCGTGGTGGCCAGCCATGCGCCGAATACGCCCAGCGCGATGACGAAGCCGAATACCAGCGACACTTCGCTAAATGTGAAGAAACGCCAGCCGATGTTCAGCCCGTAGGGCTTGAAAATCGCGTCCACCAGCGGCCGTACTTCGGCCAGCAGCCAGGCCGACAAGCCCAAGCTAACGGCGGCGGAGAAAATACTCTGCCACATTGCCTGATAAAGGAAAGGACGGCGGATGAAGGAAGCAGGCGCACCCAACAGCTTGGTGATTTCCAACTCTTCCTTGCGGCTGAGGATTTGCAGGCGGATGGTGTTGTGTGCGACCAAGACAAAGGCCATGCCCAAAGTCAGCGAGAGGAACCACAAAATCTTGCGGATAAATTCGTTAATACGATAAAGGGTTTGTACCCATTCGGTATCCATGGTTGCCGATTCGACGCGCGGCAGTTTGGTAATGTCTTTATAGATGGCCTGCATTTGATCCGGAGAAGTGGCAGGGTCGGGTGTAACGATAAAGACATCGGGCAACGGGTTGCCATCGAGCATGGAAACGAGGTTTTGGTCGAGATTGGTCTGCAATTCTTCCAAACCTTCCTGCTTGCTGATAAAGCGGACTTTATCGATACGGCTGTCGCGTTGGAGCAGGTTTTTCACCGTATCGGCATCAGAACCTGCCGCATCGGTGTCCATATAAACCGTAATCTGCGGCGACTCGTTGAGTTTGCCCAACACGCTTTGTCCGCTTTGGATGCCCAAATACATAAACAGCGGCAAGGTCATGGCAACGGCAAGCATGAGCAGGGTCAGCAGCGTGCCGATGGGTTGGCG
>NZ_JBQCTZ010000069.1:0-17137 GCF_051963715.1 Neisseria sp. P0001.S005
GTGCACCATGTCGATATGGTGTTTGAAGATGGCAAGATGTGGACGATTTTCGGGCCGAACGGCGCGGGCAAATCGACTTTGCTCAAAGCCATTATGGGTTTGCAGAAGACGGACACGGGCAGCGTGCGCTATGAAAATATGGCGCGCAAGGATATTGCCTATCTGCCGCAGCAGTCGGATATTGACCGCAGCCAGCCGATGACAGTGTTTGAACTGGCGGCGATGGGGCTGTGGTATGAAATCGGATTTTTCGGACGCGTGAACGCGGAGCAGAAAAAGCGCGTAATGGCGGCTTTGGAACGCGTGGAAATGCAGGATTTTGCCACGCGCCAAATCGCGCACTTGTCCAATGGCCAGTTCCAACGTGTGTTATTCGCGCGGATGCTGGTGCAGGATGCCAAATTTTTGTTGCTAGACGAACCGTTTAACGCGGTGGATGCGCGGACGACTTATGCACTGTTGGAAGTTTTGCGCCAGTGCCATCAGGACGGTCAGGCTGTGATTGCCGTGTTGCATGATTACGAGCAGGTGAGGGCATATTTTGCCAACACGCTGCTTTTGGCGCGTGAAAAAGTGACTGCCGGTGCGACGGAAAATGTGTTGACTGATGAATTTTTGGCACAGGCAAACCGAATGATGCAGAAACAGGAAGCGGCCGATTGGTGCGCGGTTTAATGGATAAGGCCGTCTGAAAGTAAGTGTTTTTCAGACGGCCTAAGGCTTTCAGAGATTAATAAAAAAGCGATAAAACATGGATTTATATGATTTGGTCGTCGCGCCGTTCGTCGAATTTGACTTTATGCGCTATGCCTTGGCATCGATTTTCTGCCTGGCATTGAGCGCGGCGCCTGTCGGTGTGTTTTTGGTGATGCGCCGCATGAGTTTGGTGGGTGATGCCTTGAGCCATGCGGTTTTGCCCGGTGCGGCCATTGGCTATATGTTTGCCGGTTTGAGTTTGCCTGCGATGAGTGTCGGCGGTTTTGCGGCCGGGTTGCTGATGGCTTTGTTGGCAGGTTTGGTCAGCCGGTTTACTTCATTGAAAGAAGATGCGAACTTTGCCGCATTTTATTTGAGCAGCCTTGCCATCGGCGTGGTTTTGGTCAGCAAAAACGGCAGCAGCGTCGATTTGCTGCATTTGCTGTTTGGTTCGGTGTTGGCAGTGGATATTCCGGCTTTGCAGCTGATTGCCGTTTCTGCAAGTGTCACTATTTTGCTGATGGCGGTCATGTTCCGCCCGCTGGTGTTGGAAAGCATAGACCCTTTGTTCCTCAAGGCCGTCGGCGGCAAGGGCGGCTTTTGGCATGTGCTGTTTTTGGTGCTGGTCGTGATGAATCTGGTTGCCGGTTTTCAGGCATTGGGTACGCTGATGTCGGTCGGCTTGATGATGTTGCCGGCGATTACCGCCAGACTGTGGGCGAAAAGCATGGGTTGGCTGATGATTTTGTCTGTCGCATTGGCTTTGCTTTGCGGCTTGGCAGGACTGTTGTTTTCCTACCATATCGAAATCCCGTCCGGCCCTGCGATTATTTTATGCTGCGGCACGCTTTACCTGATTTCCGTTGTGTTTGGTTGGGAAGGCGGCATTTTGGCAAAATGGCTGCGCCGCAAGAAACACCGCACGGCATAATTTTTCAGACGGCCGCTTGAATAATCAGGCGGTCTGTCTTATGATGATGTTAATGTTACGTTATATCACTGGAGAGAATATGAAACATTGGAAACTCGGCATTGTTGCCGCATTATTGACCGGTGCCGCTTATGCCGCTCCTTTGCCTGTTGTGACCAGCTTCAGCATTTTGGGCGATGTGGCCAAACAGATTGGTGGCGACCGTGTGGCCGTTCAAAGCTTGGTGGGCGCAAATCAAGACAGCCATGCCTACCACATGACCAGTGGCGACATCAAAAAAATCCGCAGTGCCAAATTGGTATTGCTCAACGGCTTGGGCTTGGAAGCCGCCGATGTACAGCGCGCAGTCAAACAGAGCAAAGTTCCTTTTGCCGAAGCGACCAAAGGCATTCAGGCGTTGAAAGCAGAAGAGGGCGGCCATCATCATGACCACGATCACGAAGGCCATCATCACGATCATGGCGAGTTTGACCCGCATGTTTGGACCGACCCCGTTCTGATGGGTACTTATGCGCAAAACGTTGCCAATGCTTTGATTCAAGCCGATCCTGAAGGTAAAACTTACTATCAGCAACGTTTGGGCAACTATCAAATGCAGCTGAAAAAACTGCACAGCGATGTACAGGCTGCCTTTAATGCCGTGCCTGCCGCCAAGCGTAAAGTCTTGACCGGACACGATGCGTTCTCTTACATGGGTAAACGCTACAATATTGAATTTATCGCCCCACAAGGCGTGAGCAGTGAGGCCGAGCCGTCTGCCAAACAAGTGGCTTCCATCATCCGCCAAATCAAACGCGAGGGCATTAAGGCCGTCTTTACTGAAAACATCAAAGACACGCGTATGATTGACCGTATTGCCAAAGAAACCGGCGTCAATGTCAGCGGACGTTTGTATTCTGATGCATTGGGTGGCGCACCGGCCAACAGCTACATCGGTATGTACCGCTACAATGTCAAAGTTTTGACCGATGCCATGAAAAAATAAAGCGGCTTAAGGATAAAGGCCGTCTGAAACCTTAAAAACAAGGTTTCAGACGGCCTTTTATATGCTTATTTTTAAAATAAACCGTCAAATTTAAAATATAAAAATAAAATTTGTGCTATTAAAAGTTTAATTATCAAAAATTCATGCTAATTTGCTTGGTAAGTACGCACCATCCGTGCGAATTGCTTATCGGCTGTCCGTCAGCCACTCACGGCTTGACTTCACCCTGTTACAATTCGGCATCTTCACGTTTCTTAATATTACATCATGAGCAACCATTCGTCTTGGTCATCCAAAATCGGCTTTGTGCTTGCTGCGGCAGGCTCGGCCATCGGTTTGGGTGCAATTTGGAAATTCCCTTATACGGCCGGTACAAACGGTGGCGCTGTATTTTTTCTTTTGTTTTTGATTTTTACGATTTTGGTAGCCTTGCCGGTTCAACTGGCCGAGTTTTACATCGGCCGTACGGGCGGTAAAAACGCCATCGATTCTTTCAAAGCATTGCGTCCGGGTTCGCAGTGGCCGTGGGTCGGCCGCATGGGTGTGGCCGCGTGTTTTATTTTGCTGTCGTTTTACAGCGTGGTCGGCGGCTGGGTGTTGAACTACGTTGTGCACAGCTTTACCGGCGAAATTCATGCCGGTGCGGATTTTGAAGCCTTGTTCGGCAACACGATTTCTTCACCGTTTGGCTCGCTGTTTTACCAAGGCTTGTTCATGCTGATTACCATTTGGGTGGTTAAAGGCGGCATTTCAAACGGCATTGAAAAGGCAAACCGCGTGTTGATGCCGGGTTTGTTTATCCTCTTTATCGCACTGGCCGTTCGTTCGCTGACCTTGCCCGGCGCAATGGAAGGCGTGGCATTCTTGTTGAAACCGGATTGGTCGTATTTGAAACCGGGCACGATGCTGACTGCTTTGGGTCAGGCATTTTTTGCCTTGAGTATCGGCGTGTCTGCGATGATTACCTATGCTTCGTATTTGGGTAAGGATCAGGATATGTTCCGCTCCGGCCATATGATTATGTGGATGAACCTGTTTGTGTCGCTGCTGGCCGGTTTGGTGATTTTCCCTGCGGTATTTGCCTTCGGTTTTGAACCCGGTCAAGGCCCTGGTTTGATTTTTATTGTGTTGCCTGCGGTATTCATGAAAATGCCGATGGGTACATATTTGTTTGCCGTGTTTATGCTGTTGGTTGTCTTTGCGACGCTGACTTCCGCATTTTCCATGCTGGAAACCGTTATCGCAGCAACCATCCGTCAAGACGAGAAAAAGCGCAGCAGTCACGCTTGGGTAACCGGTATTGCGATTTTCATAGTCGGTATTCCTTCGGCGCTGTCATTTGGCGTTTGGAGCGAGTTTAAAATTTTCGGCAAAACCATTTTTGACTTGTGGGACTTCATTATTTCCGCCGTTATCATGCCGATTGGCGCATTGAGCGTTGCCGTGTTTACGTCATGGGTTCAGGACAAACAGTCCGTCCTGCGCGATGCGGGCATGGGCAGTACCATTCCGAAACAGTTGCTTTACCTGTGGCTGGGTGTGCTTCGCTATCTTGCGCCGATTGCGATTATTGTGGTGTTCATCAACTCTTTGGGTTTGATTTAATCCGATAGAGAGCAAACAGTCCGGCGTTGCATTGTTTCGCCGGACTGTTTGTTTAAAAACATCATTAAAAATATTAAGGCCGTCTGAAAATTTTTCAGACGGCCTTTTTATATATGCGCGAGGCTGATTAGAACTTCGCTTGCAGTCTCAGCCATGCAGTACGGCCGGGTTCGTTCACGCGCATGGTTTGTGTACCGGCAGACGGGTCGCCGCCGCGGCTGACGAATTCAGCATAGGTTTTGTTGAACACGTTGTCCACGCCGCCTTGCAATGTGGCGTATTTGCTGAATTTCCAACCGGCGTTAAGCGAGAGTACGCCAAAGCCCGAAGAAGCGCCGATGTCTTGACCGACGATATTGCCTTGGCCTTTGCTGTAACGGTTTTGTTTGGCTACGACGCGCCATAATGCGCCCGCGCTGAATTTGCCGTTGTCAAAGGCGAGGGTGTTGTTCCACTCGAGTGGCGGAGTTTGTGCCAAAGGTTTGCCGTCGGTACGGTTTTTGCCGTGGGTGTAGGCGAGGCTGGTGCCGACTTCCCAGTTAGGCGCAAATGTCCATTTGACTTCGGCTTCGCCGCCAAAGCGAGAAGCGTTGATGTTGCGCACGCCGAAATTCATGCCTTGGCGCTCCATCATGATGAAGTCTTTGATGTCGCTGCCGAATACGGATACAGACGCGTGGAGGTTAGGACGTTTCCAGATTACACCAGCATCGATTTGGCGGTTTTGCTCTGCTCGGATAGCTTTGTTTTCAGAGCGCAGGCGTTCCCAGTAGTCAGGCGCACGTTCGGCAATACCGAAGCCGGCATAGTATTTCAGGCCGTTGTCCGTATTTCTTTCCCAACGCAGGAAGCCTGAGTTCAAATTGAATTTTTGATGTTTCAAAACGGGGTCGGTCACGCGCGCGGTATCGTAATGCGCTTTGACTTGGTCATGGCGCAAACCTGCTACCCAGCGTTGATTGTCGGTTTGCTGCCAAGAGGCTTCGGTGAAAATACCCCATTGTTTGAAACTTTGGTTGGGCATGTAAGGCTTGTGGCTGTAGCCGTCGCCGCCACGCTCCATGCGTGCGACGTGGACGTCGTCCAGATAGTCCAAACCGGTTTGCAGGTTGAGCTTGTCCCAGTCGAAAGTGGCTTTCAGACGGCCTGTATCGGTATTGCGTTTAGGGTTGTTGGCATTTTTAATCTGCTTGCCGGCACGGTCGTAGATGGTACGCAGGCTGTATGTGTCCATCACGTGGTCGATTTCGCTTTTACCGTAGCGCAGTTCCAACTCGCTGAACCATGGTGTGAGGTTGCGTTGGGTAAAACGGATATTCCACGCATCACGGTCAAATTTGCTGCCGTCCATCATGCGGTCGGCGTAGGCAACCTTGGCCCTGCTGCGCTCGTATGTACCGGCAATGGTGGTGTTTTCTGTCGGGGTAACACCCAGTTGCAACATTTGGCTGTCGCGTTTGAAGTTGGAATGAATGCGGTTGCCGTCGCCGTCTTTGTAGTCGTCGGCTTCGTTATGGGAGATATTGGTGCGGACATAGCCGTATTTGCCGCCGAACTCGGCTTCCAGCGAGCCGTCAAGGCGGTCGTTGCTGCCTGCTGTCAGAGTGGCGTTAATGTTATAAGGTTTTTCAGTGAAATCAGGATCTTTACGGATAAATTGTACCGAGCCGCTGACCAAGCCCATGCCTTGGGTGACGGTTTGCGGGCCTTTGGTGACCACGACTTGATCAAATGAGTTTGGGTGAATATAGGCAGTCGGTGGGTCCATACGCATACCGCAACCGCCATAAATAAACTGGTCGTCGGCATTGACGGAGAGGCGCGAGCCGCCCAAACCACGGAATAATGGATCGCCCGAGCTGCCGCCTTTGCGGATGATGCTCATATTAGGCACGGATTGCAAAAGGTCTGCCCCGTCACCGGCAGGGAGGGGTTGCAAAGCAGCTTTGGGGTTGAAAGTAACGCGGTTGGTTTTTTGTTGTTGTGTGCCGGTGACGGTGACAGGGGAAAGGGTAACTGTTTCTTCAGGTACAGGGTCAGTGTCTGCCCATGCTTGGGATACGGCTAAGACGATAGGCAAGATAAGTAATGGTGGGTATTTCATGTAGTTTCTCTCTATTATTAAGTGTCATATTGAGTAATGCTTAAGTAGTATATATAAAGTTTAGTAAAATTAAAACATACTGTTTTTAACTTATATCAATATTTATCATTTTATTTGCATGTTTTGCTGGTTCGTGATTTGGTTATACCAGTAATGGTAAAATTTGATTCTTCTTAAGCAGTTCATAAAAAATACCAATATGGTTTTAAACTTGATTATTGGGAATTTCATTAATTTAATTATTTAACTGAAAGCAAGAAGATATTTGGTATAGAAAGCGTCATTTGCTTATGATTTTCTATTGATGTTGCGATTTGATAACATTTCTTGACGAAAAAATAGGGGATTGATTAGAATGGGCGGCCAATTGGTCAATCCAATTTATGGCCGTCTGAATAAAACTGTCCTTCAATCATCAGGAATACAACATGACGAAATTGGTTCGTCCGCAAAAAATCAGCGATCAGGTTTTAGCCGTTTTGGAAGAACGTATCGCTACCGGCATTTATGAAGAAGGCAGTAAATTGCCTCCCGAACGTACGCTTGCGGAAGAATTCGGCGTATCACGTCCGTCGGTCAGGGTGGCATTGAATATCTTGATTGCGAAGCAGGTTTTGGAAGCGCGGCAGGGCGATGGCTATTATGTTTCCGTCAAGCCGCAACAGGATTTTTTACAAAGCTGGCAGGAGTTGCTCGGCAAACATACCAATTGGGAAACAGACGTATTCGATTTTAGCTGTCATGTTGAAGGCTGTATGGCGGCGCTGGCTGCCGAAAGACGGACTGACGCCGATTTGAAACGCATTGACTTTTGGAGGCAGAAGTTTGAAACGGCTTGTGAAAGCGGAAATTTGGAGCATCAGGCCGAAGCAGACGTCAGCTTCCATCAAACCATTGCCGATGCTGCACACAATATCCTATTCAGCCACCTTTCCAGCAGCCTGCTCAAAATGCTTTATCAGCAAACACGCAGCGGCATTATCTATATCCATCAAACCGAAGACCCGCGCCCGACATTGATTGCCCAGCACCGCGCTATTTTTGAAGCCGTTGCCCAGGCCAAACCGGCAGAGGCTGCTGAAGCGGCCAAGCTGCATTTGAATTATGTCGCCCACCGCATTTTGCAGGACAGGGAATATCAAAGCCGCAGCGAGCATGCGGATGTATTGGCACAAAATGATTTGAAACGGGTAGATTGGTAGCGTTTAAAAATAATCAGGCCGTCTGAATTTTTCAGACGGCCTGATTTTGCAAATAAGGACTTTTAGTGCCACAATCTTCATCAATTCTGTCTGAAAACAAAGGAAGCACCATGTACCGTCATGTCGAGTATTATCCGGGCGACCCGATTTTGAGTTTGGTTGAAACCTTCAAACGCGACGAGCGTCCTGAAAAAGTCAATTTGAGCATAGGCATTTATTTTGATGACGAAGGCAAAATGCCGGTTTTGGAATCTGTCCGCCGAGCAGAAGCAGAGCGTGCGGCCGTACCGCGACCATCGCCTTATCTGCCGATGGAAGGTTTGGACACTTATCGAAGCGCGGTTCAGCGTTTGTTGTTTGGCAAGGATAATCTGGCATTGGCAGAAGGGCGTGTTGCAACCGTACAGACTTTAGGCGGATCGGGGGCATTGAAAGTCGGTGCCGACTTTTTGCACCGTTGGTTCCCTGATGCAAAAGCCTATGTCAGCGATCCGACGTGGGACAACCATAAAGGCATTTTTGAAGGCGCAGGTTTTGAAGTGGGGACGTATCCTTATTACAACCCTGAAACCGTCGGCGTGAAATTTGAAGAAATGACTGCGTTTTTCAAAACATTGTCGGAAAACAGCGTCTTGATCTTGCACCCATGCTGTCAAAACCCGACCGGCGTAGATATGTCGCAAGCACAATGGGATGAAGTGTTGGACATCATCAAAACGCACAAGCTGATTCCATTTATGGATATTGCCTATCAAGGTTTCGGCGAGGATTTGGACAGCGATGCCTATGCAATCCGTAAAGCCGTCGAAATGGGTCTGCCTTTGTTTGTCAGCAACTCTTTCTCGAAAAACCTGTCGCTGTACGGAGAGCGCGTCGGCGGTTTGAGCGTAGTGTGTCCCAATAAGGAAGAAGCAGAGCTGGTGTTCGGACAGTTAAAATTTACCGTCCGCCGCATTTATTCCAGCCCTGCCGCGCATGGTGCATATATTGCGTCTGATGTGATGAACAGCGATGATTTGCGCGCTTTGTGGGAGAACGAGGTTTACGCCATGCGCGACCGTATCCGTGCCATGCGTCAGAAGCTTTATGATGTTTTGACGGCCAAAATCCCCAATCGCGATTTCAGCTATTTCATCAAACAGCGCGGCATGTTCAGCTATACAGGCCTGACCGTAGAGCAGGTACGCCGCCTGCGTGACGAGTTTGCCGTTTATTTGCTTGATTCGGGCAGGATGTGTGTGGCCGGTTTGAATGCATCAAATATCGATTATGTGGCCGAGGCATTTGCCAAAGTGTTGCAATAGCCGTTCAATCTGAAATTGAATGTAGTTTTATTTGAAGTAAATCAAAAGGCCGTCTGAAAAATTTTCATCTTTCAGACGGCCTATTTATAATTGGCGCACCCAACAGGGATCGAACCTGTGACCTCCAGCTTCGGAAACTGACACTCTTCCAACTGAGCTATGGGTGCGGAAGCCGTAAGGTTAACGCATATTGGCTTTATTGGCAAAGTTTATCTTGAAAGTGTCTGAAAGTGGCATTGGCGGTCACTTTTTTGCATGGCTGGAATAATCAATTAACTACAAAGGCTTATGGATTATAGACGGCCTTTTTGAGGATTTTTGCGTATCTTTTTCTCAAGATGGATTGGAAAGCCTTTGCGAATTCAGTATAATCCAGCAAAATATTGTTAATTGCGTTTAACACATAAACTATAACTTACAGCACAACCTAACCTAACGGCGAGGCCTACCAAATGAAACAACTCCGCGACCACAAAGCCCAAGGCTCTGCATTGTTCACCCTTGTGAGCGGTATCGTTATTGTTATTGCAGTGATTTTCTTCCTGATCAAATTGGCAGGAAGCGGTTCATTCGGCGATGTTAACGAAACAACCGAAGCTGCGACTCAAACCCGTATCCAGCCAGTCGGCCAACTCAAACTGGGCGACGGCATCCCTGTCGGCGAACGTCAAGGCGACCAGATTTTCAACAAAATCTGTATCCAATGTCACGCGGCGGACAGCATTGTTCCTAATGCGCCTAAATTTGAAAACAAAGGCGATTGGGCTCCTCGTATCGCCCAAGGTTTTGACACCTTGTTCCAACACGCTTTGAACGGTTTCAACGCAATGCCTGCCAAAGGCGGTGCGGCTGATTTGACCGATCAAGAATTGAAACGCGTGATTACTTATATGGCCAACAAAGCCGGCGGTACTTTCCCTGATCCTGATGCTGCGGCTCCTGCCGATGCCGCTGCTTCCGGCGAAGCTGCTTCAGCTCCTGCTGCTGAGGGTGCGGCTCCTGCCGATGCTCCTAAAGCAGATGCTGCCAAAGCTGAAGACAAAGGCGCAGCTGCCGGCGGTGCAGACGGTAAAAAAGTTTACGAAGCCAGTTGCCAAGCATGTCACGGTGGTGCGGTTCCCGGTATTCCTCATGTAGGCAAAAAAGAAGACTGGGCTCCTCGTATCAAACAAGGTAAAGACACCCTGCACAAACATGCAATCGAAGGCTTTAACGCAATGCCTGCCAAAGGCGGTAACGGCAGCCTGAGCGACGATGAAGTGAAAGCTGCAGTTGATTACATGGCTAATCAATCTGGTGCTAAATTCTAAGATTTGACTTTGACTCTCGAATAGAAAGCGCATTCTGCATAGGATGCGCTTTTTTCGTGCAGGAAGGCCTGATCTTGCTATAATACGTAAGTAGTAGATTATGGTTTGTCTGAAAGATTCAGACGGCCTTCAAACACAATATTCTTTTAAAGAAGTTCAACCATATTCACATACGACAAAACAATCACGGAGTTATCTCATGGCAAAAAAATATTTCGGTACTGACGGTGTACGCGGCGAAGTCGGTCAATTCCCTATCAATCCTGATTTTGTCTTGAAATTGGGTTATGCGGCAGGTCAGGTTTTGGTACAGCACGAAGGTGAAATTAAACCGACCGTTTTAATCGGTAAAGACACGCGTATTTCAGGCTATATGCTGGAGGCCGCGCTGATTGCCGGCTTTACTGCCGCAGGTGTCAATGTTATTCAAACCGGCCCTCTGCCGACCCCGGGTGTAGCGTATCTGACCCGCGCTTTGCGTTTGTCTGCCGGTGTGATGATTTCTGCTTCCCATAACGTTTATTCCGACAACGGCATTAAATTCTTTGCAGAAGGCGGTGTGAAGTTGAGCGATGAAATCGAGTTGGAAATCGAAGCCAAAATCGATGAAGAAATGAAAGCCCAGCCGTCTAGCCGTTTGGGCCGCGCGCGCCGGATTAATGGTGCGGATGACCGCTATATCGAGTTCTGTAAATCCACTTTCCCAAGCCATTTGGACTTGCGCGGTCTGAAATTGGTGGTCGATACCGCCAATGGTGCAGGCTATGCAGTTGCGCCTAAAGTATTCCACGAATTGGGTGCGCAAGTGGTCAGTATCGGTGATGAGCCAAACGGCTACAACATCAATGAGAAATGTGGTGCAACCCATCCGAAAGCTTTGCAAGCGGCTGTGTTGCAAAATGAAGCCGATTACGGCATTGCCTTGGATGGCGATGGCGACCGATTGATGATGGTTGACCGCAATGGCAAAGTGTATGACGGCGACAGCCTGATTTATGTGATTGCCAAAGCACGCGCGCACGAAGGCGTGGAAATCGGCGGCGTGGTGGGTACAGTGATGACCAATATGGCGATGGAAATTGCTTTGAAAGAGCAGGGCGTTGATTTCTGTCGCGCCAAAGTGGGCGACCGCTATGTGTTGGAACAGCTCCACCAACGCGGTTGGCTGATTGGCGGAGAAGCCAGCGGTCATATTTTGTGTATGGACAAACACAATACCGGCGACGGTATCATTTCCGCGCTGCAAGTTTTGGCGGCATTGCAAACCTTGAATCAAGACCTTGCCACAGTTTGCGCCGATTGGCAGCCTTATCCACAAACCATGATTAACGTCCGTATTAAAAAAGGCCAAAACTGGCAGGACGCTTCCAAAGAGGCTTTGGCTGAAGTGGAAAAAGAACTCGAAGACAAAGGCCGCGTGGTCTTGCGTGCATCCGGTACCGAGCCTGTCGTGCGTGTGATGGTGGAAGCCAAGCAGGCAGACTGGGCGAAAAAAGGCGCAGAAAAAATTGCCGCTGCCATTCAAGGTCAAAAGTAACAGTGTGTTTGATTTTTAATTGAACTAAATAAAAGGCCGTCTGTTGTTCAGACGGCCTTTGTATTTCATCAGAAGCTTAGTTGCTCAAAATATCAACGCCTTTAGGAGGCGTGAATTTGAACATACCGCTGGAAAGGTTAGGCTTGGTGTTCAAACTGCTGAAGCTGATGCTGGTTTGGTTGCCGAAGCTGTCTTTCAACTGCATGGCGGCGAGGTTGTCGCCTTTGAAGCCGATGCGGATGTATTGATAGCCGGCGTTGTTTTTCTTAGGCGTAGCCAAAACGTAGTCGATACCGTTGGCAGAACCGTCTTCTTTCAGCGTGTAGCTGCTGTCCAATGCCGTTTTATTAGAGAGGATGGCGGCAGGGCTGTCGCCGATGGTTTGGTCTTGTGAGGATTTGGTTACTTGCGCCAAATCTACGTCATAGAGCCAAATGGTTTTGCCGTCGCCAACGATGGTTTGTTTGTAGGGTTTGGTGTATTCCCATTTGAACAAGCCCGGGCGCAGGATTTTGAATGTACCGTGTGTGGTTTGGGTTTTCTTTTTGCTGTGAACGGTTTGGCTGAAGTTGCCGCTGATACCGTCGGCGTCATTATTGAATTTTTTCAGGGCGTCCACTGCGCCGGCTTGTGCAAAGCCGATGGCTGAAGAAAGCAGCGTGGCAGCGGTCAGGGTGAACAGTCGGGTAGTTTTCATGTTTTGGTTCCTTGTTCGGAGAGATGGGTTCAGTATAGACGTTATGGTGTAACAGGCAAGGGGCTGAATGGAGGGTTTAATTTGTGTAAATATGAAAAATCCAATCAAGTGACTGAAATAATTTCATTTCTTCAGACGGCCTGCATTTGGTTTTGACGTTTTTTTAATGAAACGAGCAAGGGTTTGGTGTGGTATTTAATGTCATTTTACGGAAAGCATGAAATTATAGTCTTTCTGTTTGCTTTTTAAAACGGTTATAATATTTATCTTTTTAAAACAATGGTTTTGTATGTATCTGAATCCTTATCCTTTATTGGAACAGGCTTTGCTGTCGGACAATCCGGATGAAAAGGGAAGATTGACGCAGGCCTTGTTTGCGCAGTTGGGCGAGGCGGAAGGTTTGACGGTTGATGAGTCGAAACCTGTGGATTGCCGTTTTGCCGGACATCCGTTGCGTCCGCGTTTGGTTGCGCCATCAGAAGTCACGCCGCGCAAGATGAATACGGTCGAAGGATATGCGGCTATGTTGCACGCGATTGCGCACATTGAATTTAATGCGATTAATCTGGCTTTGGATGCGGCGTATCGTTTTCGCAATATGCCGTTTCAGTTTGTACGCGATTGGGTAAGGGTAGCGAAAGAAGAAGTGTTTCACTTCTGCTTGATGCGTGGCCGTCTGAACAGCTTGGGCTACGATTACGGCGATTTTGAAGCGCACGGGCATTTGTGGGATATGGCGTATAAAACCGCTTACGATCCCTTGTTGCGCATGGCTTTGGTGCCACGGGTATTGGAAGCGCGCGGTTTGGATGTTACGCCGGGTATTCGTGCAAAAGTGGCGCAGCGTGGCGATGTAGAAACCTGCGATGTGTTGGATATTATTTATCGCGATGAGGTGGGACACGTCGCCATCGGCAATCATTGGTATCAGCATCTTTGCCGTGAGCGCGGTTTGGAACCGGTTTCCCTGTTCCGCAGCCTGATTGCGCGTTACGATATGTTTATCTTCCGCGGCTACGTCAATATCGAAGCACGGGAACGTGCAGGATTCAGCCGTTTCGAGCTGGATATGTTGGAAGATTTTGAGAAAAGTTTGAAACAGGATAAAAAGGCCGTCTGAAACGGTAAAATCATCATGGCACATCATCACGATCATTCGCACGCGCATACGCATACCGCCAATAAGCAGGTATTGCGTATTTCCTTTTTCGTCATTGCCGGATTTATGCTGGTTGAGGCGGTCGGCGGCTGGCTGACCAACTCTTTGGCCCTGCTTTCCGATGCGGGGCATATGTTCAGCGATGCGTTTTCGCTGGGCGTGGCATTGTGGGCATTCAAACTTGGCGAGAAACAGACCACGCTGCAAAAAACATTTGGCTATAAGCGTTTTGAAATTTTGACGGCGATGTTTAATGGATTGTCGCTGGTGTTGATTGCGGCGATGATTTTTTATGAAGCAGTCAAACGATTGTTTTATCCGCCGGAAATTTTGACGGGCGGCATGTTGGTGGTCAGTATCATCGGTTTGTTGGTTAATATCGGCGTGGCCGTTTATATGTTGAAAAATGGCGACACTGAAGAAAACGTCAATATGCGCGGCGCGTATCTTCATGTAATCAGCGATTTGTTCGGCTCGATAGGGGCGATTGTCGCAGCGGTACTGATGATGGCGTATGGCTGGCAATGGGCGGATACGGTTGCCAGCGTGCTGGTAGCGGCTTTGGTAGGGCGCAGCGGCTGGAAGCTGTTTAAACAGACTTTGCACATTTTGATGGAAGGCGCGCCGGAAAACATCCATACCGATGAGTTGCTCAGCGTTATCCGCAATACGGAGGGCGTAAAATCTGTTCACGACTTGCATGTTTGGACGATTACCAGCAATATCCACGTTTTGTCCTGCCATATTGTTGTCGATGGCAGTATGACGGTTGCAGAGTCCGAACAAATCGTCTATCGCATCGAACATGAATTGGCGCATCACAACATCGGGCATTGTACGATTCAGATTGAAAGCGAACAGCATCCGCATAAAGATGAAGTTTTGTGTTCGCAAGAAATGCACGAACATCATCACCATTAACCATATTCAGGCCGTCTGAAACTTGTTGGATTGTTCAGACGGCCTTCTAAAATCATCAAAGGAACACTTATGACCCAAGCCGTATTATTCGACCTTGACGGCACGCTTGCCGATACTGCACTTGATTTGGGTGGCGCGCTCAACACGGTATTGCGCCGACACGGTTTGCCAGAAAAAAGCATGGATGAAATCCGTCCGCAGGCCAGCCACGGTGCAAGCGGTTTGCTCAAGCTTGGTGCAGGCATTACGCCCGACCATCCGGATTATATGCAATGGCGCAAAGAGTTTTTGGATGAATACAGCCGCTGCTATGCTGACCAAACCATCTTGTTCGACGGCGTAAACGAAATGCTGGAAGCCTTAGTTCAACGCGGTATCCAATGGGGCATTATCACCAACAAGCCTATGCGCTTTACCGATGTCCTCGTGCCTAAGCTCGGGTTTACCGTGCCTCCTGCCGTGATTGTTAGTGGCGATACTTGCGATGAACCCAAGCCCAGCGTGAAGCCTATGTTTTATGCGTGCGAACAGATTGGCGTTGAGGCGCAGCGATGTTTTTATGTCGGCGATGCAGAGCGCGATATGCAGGCAGGAAAAAATGCAGGCATGACGACCGTGCTGGCCGATTGGGGCTATATTTCCGCCGAAGACCAAACCGAAAACTGGCTTGCCGATTTCCGTATTGCCACGCCTTTGGATTTGTTGGCAATCTTGCGTTAAAACCCCGTAATAATCCGTTTTCAGACGGCCTGAAACGGCGTAAAATCGTATTAAGTTTGTATTTTTTCAACCGTTTTACTACTTGTAAAGAGAAAAATCATGTTCTTCAAGCATATCGAAGCTGCTCCTGCTGATCCGATTTTAGGTTTGGGCGAGGCGTTTAAAGCCGAAACCCGTCCAGAGAAAGTCAACCTCGGTATCGGCGTGTACAAAGACGCATCCGGTGCGACGCCTATTGTCAAAGCCGTCAAAGAGGCTGAAAAACGCCTGTTGGAAAGCGAAACAACCAAAAACTACCTGACCATCGACGGCGTTGCCGACTACAACGAGCAAACCCAAATTCTGCTGTTTGGCAAAGACCACGAAATCATTGCCAGCCGTCGTGCCAAAACAGCGCAAAGCCTTGGCGGTACAGGCGCATTGCGTATTGCGGCCGAGTTTGCCAAACGTCAGTTGAATGCGCAAACCATCTGGATTTCCAATCCGACTTGGCCAAACCACAATGCCATCGCCAAAGCGGTCGGTATCCAAGACAAACCGTATCGCTACTATGATGCCGCCAAACACGGTTTGGATTGGGACGGTATGATTGAAGACTTGAGCCAAGCGCAAAAAGGCGATATCGTCCTGCTGCACGGCTGCTGCCACAACCCTACCGGCATCGACCCTACGCACGAACAATGGGAAACTTTGGCAAAACTTTCTGCCGAAAAAGGCTGGTTGCCATTGTTTGACTTTGCCTACCAAGGCTTCGGCAATGGTTTGGAAGAAGACGCCTACGGCTTGCGCGTGTTCTTGAAACACAATACAGAATTGCTGATTGCCAGCTCTTATTCCAAAAACTTCGGTATGTACAACGAGCGCGTCGGCGCGTTCACTTTGGTGGCTGAAGATGAAGAAACTGCAGCCCGCGCCCACAGCCAAGTCAAAACCATCATCCGTACCTTGTATTCCAACCCTGCTTCACACGGTGCGAACACCATTGCGCTGGTGTTGAAAAATGATGATTTGAAAGCACAGTGGATTGCCGAACTTGATGAAATGCGCGGCCGCATCAAAGCCATGCGCCAAAAATTTGTCGAGTTGCTCAAAGCCAAAGGCGCAGCTCAAGACTTTGATTTCATTATCGAACAAAACGGTATGTTCTCTTTCAGTGGTCTGACTCCCGAACAAGTTGACCGTTTGAAAAACGAGTTTGCCATTTATGCCGTTCGCTCCGGCCGCATTAATGTTGCAGGCATTACCGATGACAACATCGACTACCTGTGCGAAAGCATTGTGAAAGTTTTGTAATTGTCGAATTAAAGGCAAAGGCCGTCTGAATCATTCAGACGGCCTTTATTTTTGACTGTGGTGGCTTATCCGGCAACTGCGCTCATTCCCCAATAAATCATGGCATAGCGCAGCAGTTTGCCTGCAATCAGAATGATGGCGCAATGCAAAGCATTGAGCCTGATCCAGCCTGCAGCAAGGGGGAGGGCATCGCCAATAATCGGCAGCCATGCAAACAACAGCGGCCAAATCCCCCATCTTTGTATACGCGCCAATACTTTTTCAGACGGCCTTATATATTGCGCCCTATCGCAGGGGCATTTTTAACATAACTAAAGCCCCTTTAACAAAGGGGCTTTTCTCATGTGCATAGTTTTCTACACCGTCAATTCCGAACCACCGACTTTTCCGAAGTCATTTATCGTCCGTATTTTCAAAGAAGATGACACAGATTTCCTTTGTCTTCGAACCGTCAATTTTCCTATCTCTTCACCCGACCGCATTTATAAAACCCAAAACGAAGCCAATGAATACGGCCGGTTGTCCGTTCGTGAAATTATGAGTAAGGAACTCCCACAATGATGAATCAGGAAATTAAGAAAGCGCGTATAGCCGCCTTTGGCGGTGGCAGCGTAAGCGACACGCCAAAGGCGGATTCACGCGCGCCGATGGCGCCCCCCTTATCTAACAGGGG
>NZ_JBQCTZ010000070.1:0-17098 GCF_051963715.1 Neisseria sp. P0001.S005
TTGCCGGTCAACACCTTGCTCTCCAGCGTTTCATCGCTGTCATATACATCGTAAGTTACTGCGATACCGTGTTTTTTCTCAAACGCGGCAACCGTCTCGGGATCAACATATTCCGACCAGTTGTAAATGCTCAATACCTTTTGATTATCGGTTTGCGCCGCCTTGTCGGCAGAAGTTTTGTCCGAGCCGCCGCAGCCGGCCAGTGCCAGCGCAGTCAGTACGATAAGGGGCAGATGTTTGGTCATTATCATTCCTTGCGTATCCGGTTGAAAATAGAGAGGCATTATAAAGCAGGCAAGCCCGAGCGGATAGGCTTCATTGTTAAAAGATATCGTCCCGCTTAAGGCCGTCTGAAAGACAGATTGCAATCAACTTAAAACCTTTCTGCCGATAGCTTGAAATATGGTTTTGCGGTAAGATAACGCCCATTCGTTTTTAATCGCAACGCGCCGTCCGGGCCGTCTGAAATCCTTGTAAAAAATTTATCGAGACATTATGAAAACCACCGAACTACGCCAAAAATTCCTGAAATTTTTCGAATCTAAAGGCCACACCATCGTCCGCTCCTCCTCGCTCGTGCCACACGACGACCCGACCCTGCTGTTTACCAACGCAGGCATGAACCAATTTAAAGACGTATTCCTCGGCTTTGACAAACGCCCCTACAACCGCGCCACTACCGCGCAAAAATGCGTACGCGCAGGCGGCAAACACAACGACTTGGAAAACGTCGGCTACACTGCCCGTCACCATACCTTCTTTGAAATGATGGGCAACTTCTCCTTCGGCGACTACTTCAAACGCGACGCGATCCACTTCGCTTGGGAATTCCTGACTTCCCCCGAATGGTTGAACATCCCTAAAGACAAACTGTTGGCGACCGTTTACGCAGAAGACGACGAAGCCTACAACATCTGGTTGAACGAAATCGGCATGCCTGCCGAGCGTATCGTCCGCATCGGCGACAACAAAGGCGCGAAATACGCGTCTGACAACTTCTGGCAAATGGGCGACACCGGCCCTTGCGGCCCTTGCTCCGAAATTTTCTACGACCACGGCGAAGAAATCTGGGGTGGCATTCCGGGCAGCCCTGAAGAAGACGGCGACCGCTGGATCGAAATTTGGAACTGCGTATTTATGCAGTTCAACCGCGACGAACAAGGCAATATGAATCCGCTGCCTAAACCATCCGTTGATACCGGCATGGGCTTGGAACGTATGGCCGCCGTCATGCAGCATGTCCACAGCAACTACGAAATCGACCTGTTCCAAGACCTGCTCAAAGCCGTTGCCCGCGAAACCGGCGCGCCGTTCAGCATGGAAGAACCAAGCCTGAAAGTCATCGCCGACCACATCCGCTCCTGCTCCTTCCTGATTGCAGACGGCGTGATGCCGTCCAACGAAGGCCGCGGCTATGTACTGCGTCGCATCGTCCGCCGCGCCGTACGCCACGGTTACAAACTCGGTCAGAAACAAGCGTTTTTCTACAAACTCGTGCCCGACTTGGTGAAAGTAATGGGTGATGCTTATCCTGAGTTGAAAGAGAAGCAGACGCAGATTATGGAAGCCCTGCGCGCGGAAGAGAGCCGTTTCGGCGAAACGCTGGAAAAAGGCATGGGCTTGTTCAATCAAGTGTTCAACGGCATGAAATTCTTGAAACTGGAAAGCCTGCTGCCGCAAGATGGTGCGGGCAAACCACTGGCATTGAAAACCGCAGAGGGTGTGGAATTCACCGCCGCCTCCCGTGCCGCTTCAGGCAAAAAGCAAATCGTTATCCGTCCCCAAGTTTCAGGTAGCCTGAACGAAGGCATGTATATCGATTTGCAGGCTGCTTTGGAAACCGCCCATATTCCCGACGCGGAAAAACCGTTTGCCGAAGCCTTAAATGCCTATTTGATGGACAACATCGCCAACAGCAAACTCGTTATCGGTGGTGAACACATCTTCAAACTCTACGACACCTACGGCTTCCCTTACGACCTGACTGCCGACATGGCGCGCGAATTGGGCATCGATTTGGATGAAGAAGGCTTCAACCGCGAAATGGATGCACAACGCGCACGCGCACGCGCCGCACAAAGCTTCAAAGCCAACGCCCAACTGCCTTACGAAGGTCAGGATACCGAGTTTAAAGGTTATAGCGAACGCCAAACCGAATCTAAAGTCCTCGCCCTCTACAAAAACGGCGAGCAAGTCAACGAATTGAACGAAGGCGACGAAGGTGCCGTCGTTATCGACTTTACCCCGTTCTACGCAGAATCCGGCGGCCAAGTTGGCGACGTCGGCTATATCTTTGCAGGCGAAAACCGCTTC
This sequence comes from Neisseria sp. P0001.S005, assembly GCF_051963715.1. NCBI lineage: Bacteria > Pseudomonadati > Pseudomonadota > Betaproteobacteria > Neisseriales > Neisseriaceae > Neisseria > Neisseria sp. P0001.S005. The sequence goes on from NZ_JBQCTZ010000070.1 coordinate 2,314, forward strand.
GAAGTACGCGATACCCAAAAAATCAAAGCGGCCGTATTCGGTCAATTCGGCGTACAAACTTCAGGCCGTCTGAAAGTCGGCGACAGCGTTACCACCAAAGTGGATGACGAAATCCGCAATGCCAATATGCGCAACCACAGCGCCACCCACTTGATGCACAAAGCTCTGCGCGATGTATTGGGCGAACACGTTGAACAAAAAGGCTCTTTGGTTACCGCCGAATCCACCCGTTTCGACATTTCCCATCCTCAAGCAGTAACTGCCGAAGAAATCGCCGAAGTCGAACGCCGCGTCAACGAAGCCATTTTGGCCAACGTTGCCGTCAACGCCGCCATTATGAGCATGGAAGATGCCCAAAAAACTGGCGCCATGATGCTCTTCGGCGAAAAATACGGCGACGAAGTGCGCGTACTGCAAATGGGCGAGTTTTCAACCGAATTGTGCGGCGGTACACACGTTTCACGCACCGGCGACATCGGCCTCTTCAAAATCATCAGCGAAGGCGGTATTGCCGCAGGCGTACGCCGTATCGAAGCCATCACCGGTCTGAACGCACTCAAATGGGCGCAAGAACAAGAGCGTTTGGTTAAAGACATTATTGCCGAAACCAAAGCCCAAACTGAAAAAGACGTACTGGCGAAAATCCAAGCAGGCGCAGCACACGCCAAAGCATTGGAAAAAGAATTGGCACGCGCCAAAGCCGAACTCGCCGTCCACGCAGGCGCCAAACTCTTGGACGATGCTAAAGACTTGGGCTCAGCCAAACTCGTTGCCGCACAAATCGAAGCCGACGCAGCCGCCCTGCGCGAAATCGTGACCGATTTAACCGGCAAATCCGACAACGCCGTGATTCTTTTAGCGGCAGTAAACGACGGCAAAGTCTCCCTGTGCGCCGGCGTATCGAAACCGCTGACTGCCAAAGTCAAAGCAGGCGATCTGGTTAAATTTGCAGCCGAACAAGTCGGCGGCAAAGGCGGCGGCCGTCCTGACTTGGCGCAGGCAGGCGGTACGGATGCTGCGAAACTGCCTGAAATGCTGAATAGCGTGAAAGATTGGGTTGGTGCGAAGCTGGCTTGATGTAGAAAGGCAGCCTGAAAATGGGAAATTGGTTTTCAGGCTGCCTTTTTAAAAATTTTATTTTTATATTCATGGAGACAAAAATGTATCTACCTAAACCTTCAAGTCAATCTTATCCATCACTTTTACAAGAAATTGAAAAAGGGCAAATTAAAATTCCACAATTTCAAAGAAATTTTGTTTGGTCAGTTTCTGATTCTGCCAAACTGATGGATAGTATTATCAAAGGGTATCCCATAGGAACATTTATTTTCTGGCGCACGAAAGAACAGCTGCGTTCCGTGCGTAACTTGGGCAATATCACATTACCCAATAGCGAAGATGGGGAATACGTTGATTATGTTTTAGATGGGCAACAACGTTTGACTAGTTTATTAGCTTGTTTGCGTGGTGCAATTATTAAACGTGATAACAAAGAAGATGACTTTTCAAAAATTTATATTGACCTAACAGCCGATTACAATCAAGATATTGTTATTACTGATGTATCAAAATTAGATGCTACCAATTACATTAGTATTCTAGATTTACTTAATGCTGATTTAGTAAAATTGGTTTCAGAATATGCTAGCCATGTTGGCAAAATAGATAAATACAGAAATAGTATCAAGACTTATGAGTTTTCTATTGTCCAATTTAAAGAAGCGCCAATAGAAATTGCAACTGAGGTTTTCACTCGGATTAACACAGGAGGAAAATCTCTTACGCTATTTGAAATTATGGTTGCAAAAACTTTTGATGAAAAACAAAATTTTGACTTGTCTGAAAAATTTGAAAAATTGCTAGAAGAATTAAGTGAAGTTGGATACGAAACCATATCTGATGCTTCTATCCTACAAATTATGTCGTTAATTTTACAAGATGAATGCACAAGACATGATATTTTAAAAATTCCTCGCCAAAAATTTATCGATACGTGGAATGATTTAGTCGAAGCTGTGAAAAATGCCGTGGATTACTTCCGTAGTAGTTATCGCATTCCAGTATCTCAATTATTACCCTATAACGCATTACTTGTTCCATTTTCTTACTTTTTCTATAAAGAACCGAATGCCAAACCATCAAAAGAGCAAGCCAAATATCTACAAGATTTTTTCTGGCGATGTGCGTTGGCAGAGCGGTATTCCTCAGCGGTTGAAAGTAAGCTAGCACAAGATATAAAAAGAATTAATAAAATTATTAAAAATGAGAAACCTAATTATGATTGGGATGTTGATAGCTCAGTAGAAGCCATTGAAAAAAATGGATGGTTTAGTGCTGGGAAAAGCTATATTAAAGCAATCTTATGTATTTATGCCTACCAGCAACCAAAATCATTTAGCAATAATGCCAATATTAATATTGGAAATGACTGGTTAAAACAGGCAAATAGCAAAAATTACCACCACTTTTTCCCTAAATCATATCTGAATAAACAAGGAGCAGAAGAGTTCTATATCAATCATATTCTTAATATTACTATTGTGGATGACTTCTTGAATAAAAGAGAAATCGGAGCACAAAAACCGTCTAAATACATGAAAAAATTCCAACAAGAAAATGATGAATTAGATCAAACAATGAAGACCCATTTAATTCCTGATTTAGAAAAATTTGGTATCTGGGATGATGATTATGATACCTTTTTTGAGGAGCGAGCCAAATTGGTGAGTGAAGAAATTAAAAAAAGGTTGTTGGATAAGTAATATATTTATTCTGTTATTAGGCAGCCTGAAAACGCCATTTCCCATTTTCAGCAAGCCGTAGCCCGCACCCCTGTCAACCGCGTGCGTGGCTACGCCACACACCCTACCACTGCGGGCGACGCAAACCTTAAAATTAAGGTGTAGGGTGTGTGCGGTACGCACGCACGCGGTTTTTGTTGCTACCGAATGATTCCAAACCATGCCGTAATCCAGTCAGCAGCAAACGCAGCTTGGGTCATGTACCAACAAAACTCAATATCAAAGGCCGTCTGAATTTCAGACGGCCTTTCTGTTTTCATTTCAAGCTAATATTTAAGCTTTTTATTCAATCATCTGACAATCAATCTTTCTCTACCGTAAAAAACAGTTTTTCCTGTTTCAAAGCATTACCGTCTGCATCGGTCAATGCTGCTTCTGCTGCGGAAAACTTGATAACGGCTAGGCTGAGGCTGCCTTGTTCAGTCAGTGCTGTGTTGAGGATGACGCCTGCTTCTTCTTCGCCGACTTTGACGACAATACCGGCAGCTTCTAAAGAGTCGCCGCTTAATACGGTCAGACCGCGTTTGACTTGGCCTCGGTATTGGGCGCGGGCGATGATTTCTTGGCCGGGGTAGCAGCCTTTACGGAAATGGACGGCGCCGATGATGTGTTGGTTGAGCATTTGGGCAACGGCCGCTTCTTTGGTTGCGGCGCAAATCCACGGATAGCCGCTGCGTATTTCGTGCAGGTTCCATGCGTTTTCGGCTTCTGCTTGATATTCTGCTGCGTTTTCGGCTGCTGAAATTTTCAGACGGCCTGTGTGCGGCAAGGTAATTTCTACGGTGTGTTCTTGAATTTGGGCTGGGAAAGACAGTTGCGGTTCGGTAGCAGGATGTGGTTCTACATTATCTGCCAACTCGCCGCTGACTGCCAAATCAGGCATCAGCTCGAAGACAACTTTTGCACGCAAAACAAACATTCTCAAGCGTTTAACGATGGCTTCGGTCAAATCTTGCGCCATGACCAACAGTAAATCTTCTCCGCGATTGACGACCAGCATATTCGCCAACACACGGCCTTTAGGCGTATTGTATGTGGCATAACATGCCTGACCGGTAGCTAAATTATTAATATCGTTGGACAATTGGCCATGAAGAAATGAAGCTCTGTCTTCGCCGCTGACACGGACAACGCCGAAAAAAGGCAGGCGGGTTTGCATAATCGACTCCTTAAATAGTAGATGCTGAATTATCGCCCAAATTGCCGCTTATTATCAAATAAATAAATTCAGGCCGTCTGAATGTTTCAGACGACCTGTTGTTTGGATTCAAACCATCAAAATTATTTGATGCTGACTTTGCGGATAATCACGGCTTCGGTCGGTACATCTTGATGGAAACCACGTGTCGCTGTTTTCACTTTGCTGATTTTACGAACCACGTCCATGCCGGAAGTGACTTTACCGAAAACGGCATAGCCGTAGCCTTGAGGGGTTTTGCTTTTGAAATTCAAAAAGTCATTGTCGGCTGTATTGATAAAGAACTGGCTGGTTGCTGAATTCGGATCGCCCGTACGCGCCATGGCGATGGTGCCGACGTTATTTTTCAAGCCGTTGTATGCTTCGTTGTTGATGGCTTTATCGGTGGATTTTTGAACCATTTTCTCGGTAAATCCGCCGCCTTGAATCATAAAATTGTCGATAACGCGGTGGAAAATCGTGTTGTCGTAAAAACCTTTTTTGGCATAATTGACAAAGTTTGCCACGGTTTTCGGTGCTTTGGCTTCATCCAGCTCCAGTTGGATGTTGCCCATATTGGTTTCAATCACAGCATGGGTAACCGCTTGCGCTTGCACGGAAAGTGAGAGTGCGAGGGCGCACAGGGTCAGTTTGATGGATTTTTTCATATGTCTTCTCGAATGATGTATTGTGAAAATGGAATATTAACCTTGTTTCGCGTGAAATCCATAAAAAACATGTAAGATTTTTCAAGCAAAAAACATAAGGCAATCAAATCAGGCCGTCTGAAAAGGGATAAAAAACAAATTTTTGCTTTTTATCATTCCTTTTCAGACGGCCTGCTATTACGGTCAAACCGAAATCAGATTAGAAATCCAATTCCGCTTTCAGCCAATAAGTACGCGGCATACCGACAACGGCGAAGCTGCGGTCGTATTGGCCGCGTTGTACCTGCCAGTAGTTTTTGTTGAACAGGTTTTCTACCGAGCTGCTGACGGTCAAAGTATTTTTGCCGAGCTTGGTTTTGTAGCGCGCGCCTACGTCAACCAAAGTGTAAGATGGGAAAGCGTATTGTTTTTGCGTGTCTTGGTAAGACTTGCCGAAATACGAAACATTACCGTTCAAGGTCAAGCCTTTGGCAAACGGGGTATCCCATTCAACGCCTGCTTTGGCAATTACGCGCGGGTTGGCAACTTGTACGCCGCTGACCAGCATATCGCGTGAATTTGGATAGTCTTTCACGGTCGATTGCAGATACATCAGACCCAAAGTCGGACGCAAAGTATTGTTGAGCAAATTCGCGTAGGTGTTGAACTCGATACCGCGGCTACGTTCCATGCCTTGTTCGTCGCCTGCCGCAGCACCGGAACGGGCAAAAGCGGAATTGTTGCCATAGGTCAGCGTTGTTGTTGTTACCCCATTTATTGTCTTGGTGGTTGTCTGACCGCGCCAGTAGCCCGGACGTTTGATTTGGAACGCGTTTAACGTGGTTACGAAATTGCCCCAGTTTTTACGCACGCCCACTTCAAACTGACGGCTGACACGTGGTTTGGACATGGTGGTATGGCCGTCATCATCGGTTTTGATGTCGGCAGGCTCTAAGTCTTCCATGTAGTTGCCGTACACGACCAAGTCAGGTTGCGGTACCCATGCAGCCATCAGCATCGGGCTGAAGCGTTTGGAATCTCCGCTTTGACCTTCTTTTTTATTGGTGTATTCAACTGCTTGGAAACGTCCGCCCAGCGTCAGGCGGTATTTATTGTCGGCAAAGCCCAGTGTATCGGACAAGGCCAAGCTGTTGACTTTGATATTGGCATCCAGGTTTGCTGAGCCTTCCCAGTCTGTCGCGTAATTAGGAACAAAAGAAGCCAGTTGATTTTCAATATTGCCGTTTGCATCAACCTCAACGCGGCTTTTACCTGCAGCCGAACCACGGACAGTCGCACGCTGACGAATGACACGGTCAAAAGCAGTACTCCAGTTATGCGTTACCGGGCCGGTTTCAAATTCGCCGCGCGCGGATAAATTCATACTCAAAGTACGGAAATATTGGTCGGTCAGGCGTGCCGTACCTGTGTGGTATTGGTTGGCACTTGAGCAGGTTGCGGTTTGGCTGCTTGCGCCATCTTTGCCGCAAATAGTTGGAGAAATCAGCGTGCCGTAATAACGCGCCTTGTTGTAGCCGATACCGCCTGTAATCTGTGCATTGTCAAACGCATCCCATTCAAACGTCAGCATATTGGTTTGACCGACGGTGTTTTGCCAGTTCCAAGAAGGCAGCAGGTTGGTTTTACCGTCAGGTGCATCAAACAGACGGCCTTGCAGGTTTTGAATGTCCTGCATACGCGCGCGGCCGCCATTGGTTTTGCGTTTCGCGTAGATGGAATCGAACGCCACGCGCAGTTTTTCGCCGCGGTAGTCGGTATTCAAAGCAAATTCTTTGTTGTCCTCGCTGTAACCGTCGCGCGGGGTGTCGCCGTGGCGCAGTTTGCCGTTGGCGCGCACACCGAATTCTTTGTTTTCGCCGAAGCGTTGACCCAAGTCGAATGTGCCTTGGGCACGGTTGTTGCTGAACCAGCCCAAACCGATTTTGCGGTTGCCTTCATCGGCGGCTTTTTTGGTTTCGATGTTGACGGAACCGGATACCGCGCCTTCAGGGTCCATACCGTTTACGGCAGTGGATGCGCCTTTAATCAGTTGCGCGGAACCGACATGTACGCTGGCCGTGCCTTGCGTGCCGTACATACCTGCCAAACCGTTGACGCTGAATTGGCGCGCATCAAGCTGATAACCGCGGAAATACAGGCCGGTCAAGGTGTTGCTTTCACCGCCAAACTGCCAAGTCGAAGCGTCTTTTTTCGCTACGGCATCCACCAAAGTACGCGCTTCGGTATTGTTGAGGGCTTTTTCGTCGTAATTGACCACGGTAATCGGAGCGGTAAAGGCATTGGCTTTACCCAACACACCCAAATTCACACGGTCGCGCATATCGCCGTCACTGGCAATAGAATACGAGCGTGCGGCCTTCACGCGTTTGGCGTCGGCGTGGACTTTGACTTCCTGCACTTCTGCATATGCTTCGGGAGCAGAGGTGGCTTCATCGGCGGCGTAAGCGAATGCGCTTGCAACCACAAGCGGCATCAGGGCTAATTTGCTGTTCATAAAATACCTTCTGGTTTGAAATATTAATAATTCTTATATCGAGTAAAAAATTACAAAGTAATTTGGTTTTGCGATTATATTTGATAAGATTTCCGCTTTCCACAAAAACAAATAAGAACCGTTTGTAAACACAAAAAATACAACAGTTCAGAAAACTATTATTACAGTTACCATAGTCAAATAAATTTGCCGTCCTTTCAGACGGCCTTTACATCCTTTCAGAGAACACTCCATGCAAAAATGGCAAATCGAGCTTTATTCCACGCCGTCTTGGCTGTTACAGACCTTGTTGATGGTCGCCGCCGCCTCGGCGGTGATTCTGTTTTTGGCACGCGAAACGCGCTTCGGGCGTGAGTTTGCCTATATCCTGCGGCTGTGCCTGACGCCAAAAAGCGCGGTCAAAGTATTGCTGCTGATTACGGCGATGATTGCGCTGCTGCTGACCGAAGTGCGGCTGAATGTATTGAGTACCTTTATGTCCAAAGGGCTTTACGACTCGATGCAGGATTTGAACGCCTCCGCGTTTTGGATGTTTGCAGCGATGAACGCGGGCGTGGTGTTGGTGCGGGCGTTTAACAACGTTGTCAACGACTTTCTCGATCAAGGCTTGGCGATTAAATGGTCGGAGCGGCTCAATGAAGTTTTGACTTCGCGCTGGCTTGCCGACAAAAACTACTACCGCCTGCAAATGCGCCACCATGCACCGGACAACATCGACCAGCGTATCCAACAAGACGCGCAGGATTTCATTGCCTCGACCATAGAATTTGTGCGCGGCATGGTCAATTCGGTCGTTACCTCGCTGGAATTTGCCGTTGTTTTGTGGGGTTTGGCGGGCATCCTGACCGTGTTCGGCTTCGATATTCCGCACGGCATCGTTTGGTTTGTCTATATGTTTGTGATTTTGGCGACCTTTATCGCCATGTGGATAGGCAACCCGTTGATTCGTTACAACTATGAAAACGAAAAACTCAACGGCGACTACCGTTATTCCCTCATCCGCGTGCGTGACCACGCCGAAAGCGTGGCGTTTTACAGCGGCGAAAAACACGAACACGACCAGCTTACCGACCGCTTCAAAGCCATTATCCGCAACCGTTGGCGCATTGCGCGGCAAAGCGTCTGCCTGAGCGGCTTTAACGATATGTTCACCAACGGCATCAAACTCTTCCCCATTATTTTGCAAGCTCCGCGTCTGTTTGCCGGACAAATCAAAATCGGCGACATCCAGCAGACCGTCCAAGCCTTCGCACGACTGCAAAACGCCCTGTCTTTCTTTCGGATGTTCTACAACAAATTTACCGCCTACCGCGCCCGATTGGAGCGTCTGTATGGCTTTTTGCTGAGTACGGAAGAAAAACACACCGCACGACAACCCACCATTACCGAAGTTTCAGACGACCTGATCTTAGAAAACGTTGCCCTATACCGCCACAACGGCGAAGTTTTATTAGACGGTATCAATATCAACCTCAAAAACGGCAACTCCCTGCTGATACGCGGCCCGAGCGGTTGCGGCAAAACCTCGCTGCTGCGCGCGCTGGCGGGGCTTTGGCCGTTTGGCAGCAGCGGCAAAGTCAGCCGTCCGCCGCATCAAGACATCCTCTTCCTGCCGCAACGCCCCTACACGGCGCAAGGCAGCCTGCGCGACGCGATTTGTTACCCCGACATCGACAAACAGCATCCCGAGTTAGCCGAAGCCATGAATACTTGTCGATTAGGTTATCTGGTCGATAAATTAGATAAAACCGATGACTGGCAACACAAACTCTCTCCCGGAGAACTGCAACGCGTCGCCTTCGTCCGCGCCCTGCTCTCGCAGCCCAAAGTCATCCTGCTTGACGAAGCCACCGCCGCCTTAGACGAACCGACCGAAGCCATGCTCTACCGCGCCTTAAAGCACAAACTGCCCGACACCATCATCATCAGCATCGGCCACCGCAGCACGCTCAACGAGTTCCATGATTTATGCCTCGATGTCGGTCATGTACAATGCTGAATTAATGGCATACCAAAGGCCGTCTGAAACAGTGAGAAACGAAATCAAACGATTTTGTCATCGCCGTTTCAGACGGCCTTTTCAAACGCCATGGCATGTTTATTTGCTATACTCTGCATTGTGTTAACGTCGTCTAAAAAATATTTATGAAAACCCTGGCCCTTATTCCACATTACAACCACCCGACCACCATCAGCCACGTTGTCCAAACCATGCGCGGCTTCGGTTTAAACGTTTTAATTGTAGACGACGGTTCACGCGAAGAATGCAAACCTGTATTGCAGGCTTTGGCTTCAGACGGCATTGATGTCCTTTACCGTCCCATCAACGGCGGCAAAGGCGCAGCGGTCAAAACCGGCTTGGAATACGCCGAAGAACATGGCTATACCCACGTCTTGCAGGTCGATGCAGACGGCCAACACTGCTTGAGCGACACACCCAAACTCCTCGCCGCAGCAGAACAAAATCCCGAAGCTGTTGTTTGCGGCTGGCCGCAATACGGCGATGATGCGCCCAAAGCACGGCTTTACGGACGCAAAATTACCGACTTTTGGAATATGCTGCACACTTGGTCATGCGACATCAAAGATGGCATGTGCGGCTTCCGCCTCTATCCGCTTGCACCCGCGCTATCCGTCGTCCGCGAAGAAACCGTAGGCGACCGTATGGACTTCGATACGGAAATCCTTATCCGCCTCTACTGGCGCGACGTCAAACCGGTTTGGATTAAAACGCCCGTCCAATACGCCGCCGACGGCGTGTCCCATTTCGATGCCTTTGCCGACAATGTCCGCATCAGCAAAATGCACACACGGCTGTTTTTCGGTATGTTGAAACACCGATTGGGTAAAGTTTTCGGAAAGGCCGTCTGAAACCATGACCGACAATAAACAAACCCATTGGGCGGCGCAGCCCGAACGCGGCAGCCGCCTGTTTCTCGCTCTGACCACATTGATGGTGCGCTATCTGCCGGCTTTTTTCATGAGGCCGTGCATTTGGTTTGTGGTGCTGTATTTTTATGCAACCGCGCCCAAACCGCGCCGTCATGTTTTACGCTATCAAACCCGTCTTCAGACGGCCTTTCCCCACGCCGTCCTGCCGAAACACGGCGTATTCAAACAATTCGTCGCATTTGGCGAAGCGGTTTGCGACCGTTTTGCCGTGTGGCAACGCAAAATCCGTTATGAAGATTTGGTGATTGAAGATCCGGACGACATCTATTCACAAGTCAAGCGCAACGAACGCGGCCAGATTTTTGCCTGCTCACACTTGGGCAATACCGAAGTTTGCCGTGCGCTGGTGTCGCACCATAAAAATTTCAGACTCAATGTATTGGTGCACAGCAAACACGCGCAGGCATTTAACGAGGCATTGCAAAAAGCCGGCGCAGATCATATCCGTCTGATTCAGGTAACAGATTTGGACACCACCCTGATGATGGAATTGAACCGCCGTATCGAAGACGGCGAATGGATTGCCATCGCGGCCGACCGTGTGCCTGTACGCGGCGAGAAAACCGCCGACATTAATTTCTTAGGCCATACCGCCCCTATGCCGCAAGGTGCATGGCTATTGGCTTCGCTTTTAAAAACGCAGGTAAACACGCTGTTTTGCGTCAAACAAAACGGCTGCTATCATTTGAAACTGCGCCGCTTTACCGATACTTCCAGCTGGAAACGCGGCAACCGCGAGGCTGCCGTCAAAGACGCAATGCAGCGCTTTGCCGACATTTTGGCGCAAGAATGTGCGCAAAATCCGCTACAATGGTTCAATTTTTATGATTTTTGGGGCGAAGACGCCGTCTGAAACCATCACACTTACTCTTTTAAACCATGAAAAAACACATCTACTGCCAATACAGCTTTGAAACCGAAGTTCCTTTTTTTGACGTAGATGCCATGCACATCGTGTGGCATGGCAACTATGTCAAATACCTTGAAACCGCGCGTTGTGCTTTTCTGTCTTCCATCGGTTATGACTACAACGAAATGGGACGGCAAGGGTACAGCTGGCCGATTGTGCAGATGAACCTCAAATACATCCGCCCTGCCCGTTTCGGCCAAAAAATCCGTGTTGATATGGACATCGTTGAAATCGAAAGCTGCCTGCGTATCGATTACACCATTTACGATGCCGAAACCAACGAAAAACTGACCCGCGCTTCGACTACCCAAGCCGCAGTTTCGCTTTCAGACGGCCTGATGCAGTTTCAAACACCGGACAGCTGGTTGGAAGCAGTAAAAAGACATCCGACTTTTAAGGCCGTCTGAAAAATTTAGCGATTAAACAACATATTGCCTGCTTATCAGTATTACCCTTTATAATTTTAAATTTCTGTTTTCAGACGGCCTTTATCCTCAAACCGCACACATTATGCTACTGAACCTCAACCGCTTTGCCTTTCCTGTTTTCTTAAAAGAAACCCGCCTGCTTACCGCCCTCGCCCTGCCGATGCTGTTGGCGCAAGTGGCGCAAGTGGGCATTGGTTTTGTCGATACGGTGATGGCCGGTGGCGCAGGTAAGGAAGATTTGGCCGCGGTGGCTTTGGGCAGCAGCGCATTTTCCACGATTTACATTACCTTTATGGGCGTGATGGCAGCGTTGAACCCGATGATTGCCCAGCTGTACGGTGCAGGTAAAACCGAAGAAGTCGGCAAAACAGGAATGCAGGGCATTTGGTTTGGCTTGTGTTTGGGCATATTCGGCATGCTGTTGATGTGGGCGATGATTATGCCTTTCCGTCATTGGCTGACATTGAACGATTATGTCGAAGACACGATGGCGCAATATATGTTCTTTACCAGCTTGGCAATGCCGGCCGCCATGATACACCGAGCCCTGCACGCCTATGCCTCCAGCTTGAACCGTCCGCGCGTGATTATGTTGGTCAGCTTCGCGGCATTTGTGTTGAATGTACCGCTGAACTATGTGTTCGTTTACGGCAAATTCGGTATGCCTGCTTTGGGCGGCGCAGGTTGCGGCGTGGCAACGGCGGCAGTATTTTGGTTCAGCGCATTGGCTTTGTGGCTTTATATCGCCAAAGAAAAATTCTTCCGTCCGTTTGGTTTGACGGCAAAAATCGGCAAACCCGATTTGGCGGCTTTCAAACAGATTTGGAAAATCGGTGCACCCATCGGCTTGTCTTATTTTCTAGAAGCCAGCGCGTTTTCGTTTATCGTCTTTTTGGTGGCGCCATTCGGCGAGGATTATGTCGCCGCGCAACAAGTCGTCATCAGCCTGTCGGGCATCTTGTATATGGTTCCGCAAAGCGTCGGCTCGGCAAGCACAGTACGCGTAGGCTTTTCGCTCGGGAGACGCGAGTTTTTGCGGGCGCGTTATATTTCAGGCGTTTCATTGGTGTTGGGCTGGGTACTTGCCACCTGCACCGCGCTGCTCTTGGTCATCTTTCGCTTCCAGTTGGCCGGTATGTACACCAACGATGCGGCAGTATTAGGCATTGCCGCAACCGTTTTATTTTTCGCCTCCCTATTCCAACTGGCAGATGCCACCCAATGTATCGCTTCATATGCGCTGCGCGGCTATAAAGTGACCAAAATGCCGATGTTCATCCATGCCGTGGCTTTCTGGGGTTGCGGCCTGTTGCCCGGCTACCTGCTTGCCTATCATGCCGATATGGGCATTTACGGCTTTTGGACCGCGCTGACCGCTTCACTAACGATTGCTGCCATCGCATTGGTATGGTGCCTGGAGCTTTGCAGTAAAGAGATGGTCAAATCACATAAGGCCGTCTGAAATTTCTTTCAGACGGCCTCCATTGATATTTCATTTACGGCTTATTCACTTTTAAGAAAAAAAATGTTTTCAACTTCCATTATAGAAAAACTTGCTTACTATATTTATTGCTTGATTGACCCTAGAGACGGCAATATTTTCTATGTAGGTAAAGGCGTGGGCAATCGCGTTTTCCATCATGCCCTAGGTTCATTACAAGAAACAGAAACGCCAAGTGATAAAATTGCTTTGATTAGGGAAATACATAAAAGCGGAAACCAGCCCGTGTATTACATTCTGCGGCACAACATCCAAACAGACAAACAGGCTTTTGAATATGAAGCAATGGCAATAGACCTACTCTCCCTAGTCAAGCCGAGCCAGCAGCCGCTGACTAATATTCAAGGCGGCACGCATTCTTCTGAAGTAGGATTGATGAGCTTGTCCGAATTAAAACGAAAATATGATGCGCAAGAATTGAAAACTGATAAACCTATTGTTTTAATTACGATTAATAACGAATACGAGAAACTGAAAAAAGACATCAGATCAGGGAATATTCCTGAAGCCGATAGGCATAAGGAAATTTATGAGCGCACACGGAAATATTGGAAAATCGGAAGTAGGCGTGCAAAAGCAAAATATGCAGTTGCAGTTTATCGCGGCTGGACATTAGCAGTATATGAAATCGAAAGATGGATTTCTGCCGATGATATTATTCAAGGTCGCTGGATGTTTGAAGGCAAGCCGTTGCCAAAAGAGTCCGACATTTATCAAGAAATCGTGAATAAGCTGACCTATTCTTCCCAAGAAAATTATAAAGCCCCCCAAAATCCCATTACCTATCGTAATTGTTAAATAGTAAATTTTCAGACGACCTGAATCCACAAAATTAAAAATCATCATGCAATCCATCCAATACCAAACCGACATCACCCCTTACAACACTTTCGGTCTTCGCGCCAAAGCCCAAGCCTTTATCGCGCTCAAACATGCCGACGAGTTACGCGACATCGTCCGATTGCCCGAGTTCAACCGAGATACTGTTTTATGGCTCGGCGGCGGCAGCAATATCCTTTTGATGGAGGACTATGCCGGTCTGGTTGTGCATATGGAAAACAAGGGAATACGCGAAATTGAGCGTTCAGACGGCCTGGTTTATATCGAAGCGCAAGCCGGGGAAATTTGGCATGATTTTGTTTTGCATACGGTTGGACTGGGTTTAAGCGGGCTGGAAAACCTCAGCCTGATTCCGGGTACGGTCGGCGCGTCTCCGGTACAAAATATCGGTGCATATGGTGTTGAAGCGAAAGATGTTATCCATAGCGTGCGCTGCTTCGATTTGGATACGGAAACCTTTGTCGAGCTTTCCAATGCCGATTGCGATTTTGCTTATCGTGAAAGCCTGTTCAAACAGGAAGGCAAGGGACGTTATGTGATTGTTTCGGTAGTATTTGCGTTAAAAGAGCATTTTGTACCGAACTTGGGCTATGGCGATTTGGCAGCCGCGGTTGCCGAACTGAGCCAAGGCCGAGAGGCGACGGCCAAAGATGTTTCCGATGCAGTGTGTGCAATCCGCAACAGTAAACTTCCTAATCCTAACGTACTTGGTAATGTCGGCAGTTTCTTTAAAAACCCCGTCGTCAGCGCGGAAAAAGCCGCTTCCCTGTTACAGCATCACCCCAATATGCCACGCTATCCGCAGCCTGACGGTTCGGTCAAACTCGCGGCTGGCTGGCTGATTGACCAATGCCGTCTGAAAGGCCATCAGATCGGCGGTGCGGCAGTGCATGACAGACAGGCTTTGGTTTTGGTAAATAAAAACAATGCGTCCGCTCAAGATGTCCACCAGCTGGCACAATATGTTTGTAATACAGTATTTACTCAATTTCAGGTAGAATTACACGCAGAACC
>NZ_JBQCTZ010000071.1:0-17092 GCF_051963715.1 Neisseria sp. P0001.S005
GCTGCTTTTTTGAAGAGGTTGAAACACTCGTCCTGCAATTCATTCGCAATTTCAGCCATTTCAGGATCATCGGCACCGGCACGCATCAGGTTGAGCATATGCTGGGTGCTGGTCAAATGCAGGGCTTCGTCACGGGCAATCAGCTTGATGATTTTGGCGTTGCCTTCCATCAATTCGCGCTCGGCAAAGGCGAACGAGCAGGCGAATGAAACGTAGAAGCGGATGGCTTCCAATACATTGACGCACATCAGGCAGAGATAGAGTTTTTTCTTCAACTCGCGCAAAGACACGGTAACGAGCTTGCCGCCGACATTGTGCGAACCTTCGCCCAACAGATTGTAATACTGAGTGTATTCAATCAAATCATCGTAATAGCAGGCAATGTCTTCAGCACGGGCGATGATGTATTTATTTTGCACAATATCATCGAACACGACTGAAGGATCATTCACGATATTGCGGATGATATGGGTATAGCTGCGCGAGTGGATGGTTTCGCTGAAGCTCCACGTTTCAATCCACGTTTCCAGCTCGGGAATAGACACCAAAGGCAAGAACGCAACATTCGGGCTGCGGCCTTGGATCGAATCGAGCAGGGTTTGGTATTTCAGATTGCTGATGAAAATATGTTTTTCGTGTTCGGGCAGATTGGCGTAGTCAATACGGTCGCGCGACACGTCGATTTCTTCCGGACGCCAGAAGAAAGACAATTGTTTTTCGATCAGTTTTTCAAATACTTCGTATTTCTGCTGGTCATAACGGGCAACATTTACCGGCTGACCAAAAAACATCGGCTCTTTCAGCGCGTCGTTTTTGGTTTTGGAAAAGGTGCTGTAGGACATGGTCAGGTGTTCGCAGGACATAGCGGTTTTCTCTTTACTAGGAAAGGAATTTACATTTCAAAAAAGAATTTTATTACATAAATTAACAACATATATCCACAAATATTTTTCCTAATGACGTTAATTCACATATACCTTTTTTCAACTTTAACTTCTTTTCTATTAAGTAATTTTCGATATCTGAAGTAGAAATATTATTATCCAAAGCAATTTTATCTTTAGGATATTTTTCTAATAATTTTTGAACTTGCAATCGTCTATTCGTAACTAGATTATTTCTACTTAAATCCATAAACAAGTTAGTAGTGTAAAAATCTGCATATACTTTTTCATCTGTAAAATAATTATCCAGATCAATTTTTACCAAACCTAATTGAACTAAGCTATCTATAGACACAGCTATTTTCTCTATGTTCTGCTCTCCAAATACAAGACAGACAATTTCACTTAGAATATAGTTTCCATCTGTATTATTATCTTCAATATAATATACTCCAATAGCTATACTTTTTAACTCTTTCATTAATTGAAGTAATTTCGCATCATCGGACGACAAAGACTTAACTTTTTCAACAAAGCTATTATGGATTTTTCCATTATTCCTAGCATCGAAAGAGGCTGATACCAACTTCGCAAATATTTCTCTAAGCTCCTCTTCTTCAAGGTAATATTGAGATGCTTCGATGACAGGCCCCAAAATACTATATTTCGGTTCTTGAATTTCTTCTTGAGGAATTTTTTCTAAATTTTCATTAAGTCTATTACTAAAATCATCTAACTCTTTTTTCCTTTTCAGTTGCTGTTTTTCCAACCATAAATCACAAGAACCAAATACTTGCTTCCATACTAAATTTAATGTATGAGCCGGTGCTTCAGCTCCCTTTGTCAATAACGTTGTGACACCTGCTGTTAAAACAGTTACAACTGTTGTATCCATAATACTCATATCCAATTTTCTTAGAAATCTTCAACAATCTTTAACATGCTCAAATCTTACAAGCCCCACCAGCGCAGCCGTCATCTTGAATATCAGCCTGCGTATCGTCCGCTCCGTCGCGGGTGTTATGGTAGTACAGGGTTTTGACGCCGTATTTGTAGGCGGTCAGCAGGTCTTTCAGCATTTGTTTCATGGAAACTTTGCTGCCTTCAAATTTGTTCGGGTCGTAGGCGGTATTGGCGGAAATCGATTGATCGACGAATTTTTGCATTACGCCGACGAGTTTCAGGTAGCCTTCGTTGCCGGGAAGCTGCCACAGGGTTTCGTAGGCATCTTTCAGGGTTTCAAATTCCGGTACGACTTGTTTCAAAATACCGTCTTTTGATGCTTTAACGCTGACCAGACCGCGTGGAGGCTCGATGCCGTTGGTGGCATTGGCAATTTGCGAGCTGGTTTCAGACGGCATGAGTGCGGTCAGGGTAGAGTTGCGCAGGCCGTATTTGACGATGTCGGCGCGCAGGCTTTCCCAGTCGTAGTGCAAAGGCTCGTTGCACACGGCGTCCAAGTCTTTTTTGTAGGTGTCGATGGGCAGTTTGCCTTGCGAATAAACGGTTTGGTTGAAGAGCGGACATGCGCCGTATTCTTTGGCAAGGTTTACCGATGCTTTGAGCAGGTAATACTGCATGGCTTCAAAGGTGCGGTGGGTCAGGCCAAGCGCAGAGTCGTCGCTGTAACGTACGCCGTTTTTCGCCAGATAGTAGGCGTAGTTGATGACGCCGATGCCGAGCGTGCGGCGGTTCATGGTTGCGGTGCGTGCTGCTGCAACCGGATAGTCTTGATAATCCAACAGGGCATCAAGTGCGCGTACGGTTAAATCGGCAAGCTCTTCCAGTTCGTCCAAGTTGTTCAATGCGCCCAAGTTGAAGGCGGACAGAGTACACAAGGCAATTTCTCCGTTCGGATCGTTGATGTTGTCCAAAGGTTTGGTCGGCAGGGCGATTTCCATGCATAAGTTGGACTGATGAACAGGCGCAACGCGCGGGTCAAACGGGCTGTGCGTGTTGCAGTGGTCAACGTTTTGGATGTAGATGCGACCGGTACCGGCGCGCTCCTGCATCAGGGTGGAGAACAATTCTGTTGCCGGCAAAGTACGTTTGCGGATGTTTGGATCTTGCTCGTATTGAGTGTAGAGGCGCTCGAATTCGTCTTGATCGGCGAAGAAGGCATCATACAAACCCGGAACTTCATTCGGCGAGAACAGGGTAATGTTGCCGCCTTTAATCAAACGGGTGTACAGCAGGCGGTTGATTTGTACGCCGTAGTCCAGTTGGCGGATACGGTTGTCTTCTACGCCGCGGTTGTTTTTCAATACCAACAGGCTTTCGGCTTCGATGTGCCACAATGGGTAGAACAAGGTTGCCGCGCCGCCGCGTACGCCGCCTTGCGAGCAGGATTTAACGGCCGCTTGGAACATTTTGAAGAATGGGATACAGCCGGTGTGTTGTGCTTCGCCGCCGCGGATTTCGCTGCCCAAGCCGCGGATACGGCCGGCGTTGATGCCGATGCCTGCACGCTGGGAAACGTATTTCACAATCGCGCTGGTGGTGGCGTTGATGGAGTCAAGACTGTCGTCGCATTCAATCAACACGCAGCTTGAGAATTGACGGGTAGGCGTACGCACGCCACTCATGATAGGTGTAGGCAGCGATACTTTGAATGTGGAAACGGCGTCATAAAAACGTTTGACGTAATCCAAACGGGTCTCTTTCGGATATTTGCTGAAGAGACACATGGCCACCAAAATATATAAGAACTGCGGCGTTTCATAAATTTGGCGGGTAACGCGGTTTTGAACCAGATATTTGCCTTCCAGCTGTTTTACGGCAGCATAAGAGAAGGTCATGTCGCGGCTGTGGTCGATATAGGCATTCAGCTCGTCGAATTCTTCGCGGCTGTAATCTGTGATGATGTGGCGGTCGTATTTGCCTGCTTCAGTCAGTTTTTTAACGTGATCGTAGAGGTGGGGCGGTTCGAATTCGCCATAAGCGATTTTGCGCAGATGGAAAATGGCGAGGCGGGCGGCCAGATATTGATAATCTGGCGTATCTTGTGAGATCAGGTCGGCCGCGGCCTTGATGATGGTCTCATGGATGTCGTCGGTACGGATACCGTTGTAAAACTGAATATGTGATTTGAGCTCGACTTGCGATACGGAGACGTTTTGTAAGCCTTCCGCCGCCCAAGTAACAACACGGTGGATTTTGTCTAAATTGATATCTTCCAAGCGTCCGTCGCGTTTGGTTACTTTAATATTCGTTGCTGCATTCATTGTTCAGTCTTCCCATTAAAAAACACAAGATACAGTATGTGATTGCTTTGAACGGCACAATATAATGTATTTTTCTTTGTTTAACTAGACTTGACAATGCGCTTTTTTCGGGGTGTGGATTAGGGGATGGGAGGCTTAAACTAGATTTTATGTGGCTTTGTGGCGATTTGGCATTATTTTGCGTTTGCATCACATTTGGCCAGACATTGGCTAGAGGCTTATGAAATAAAGAAATTTATATTCAGGTTTCGTCTAAATAGAAGGTGTGTTAAATTTTGCAAAGCAAGTAGTATGATGTAGTAATTAACCACATTTTTTGTCATGTAAAAAATGGGCGTTTTGCCGGTGCCCTGGCGAAACGTATAATGGAAAAACTATTTAGGAGGCGAATCATGTTAATGTTGAAAAATTTAGGTTCCGCACTGGTGGCAGTTGCTGTATTGAGCTTGGGTACTTATTCTGCCGAAGCAGCGGCTAAACCGCATGGCCATCATGTGAGCAAACACCAGCAGGCGAAGAAAAACAAATTGCATCCTGCTTGTAAGAGATACCTTGAGCGCCGTGCTGCTTGGTATCGCTATAAAGGCAACAAGGCCGAGTTGAGGGAAAACCGAAAAGCGGCAAAAGCGTTCCGCGGTTTGCCTTATGCCGAGCAAAAAATCCAATGCCAAGCTGCTTATCAGGCATTTGATGATTTTGATCACGGCAAATTCCGCCGCCGTTAATCGTCTGATTTAAACAAAGGCCGTCTGAATGTTTCAGACGGCCTTCGATATTTATTTCTCAACAATGATTTTGTTTTCGACTTGAGGCTCGTATTGGGTGGATTCATCACCGTAATACAATACGCCCAGCTTGATGGGGATGCGGCCTTGCGATTTGCGGTGGGCATTGGAGTCGCGCAGGGAGTAGGCGCAACCGCAATATTCTTGTTGGTAGAAATGCTCGCGCTTGCTGATTTCAATCATGCGTGCGCTGCCGCCGCCTTTGCGCCAGTTGAAATCCCAATAAACCAAGTCATCGTACGGCTCTGCAGCGCGATGGCCGCAGCCGTTGATCTGTTTCATGTCTTTCCAGCGTGAAATGCCCAGTGAGCTGGTGAAAACATGGAAGCCGTTTTCATGGGCGTATTGGGCCGCTTTTTCAAAACGCATATCGAAACACATGGTGCAGCGGATACCGCGTTCGGGTTCAAATTCCATGCCTTTGGCTTTGGCAAACCATTCTTTGCGGTCGTTTTCGTAGTCGTCGTCTTTATCGACAAAAGGGATGCCGAATTTGTCCGCAAAGCGCATATTTTCTTCTTTGCGCAACATATATTCTTTGTGCGGATGGATATTGGGGTTGTAAAAATAAATAGTGTAGTCGATGCCGCTGGCAAGCATGGCTTCCATCACTTCGCCGGAACATGGGGCGCAGCAGGAATGCAGCAGGACTTTTTTATGGCCGCCGGGTGGAACGAGGATGGGGCGGTCAATATCGGTAACGATAGGAGTGTTTAATTCGGTCATGGTTGGATTCTATTTATTGTTAAGTGTTTCAGACGGCCTTGGGTATCGGGGCCGTCTGAAATATAAGATGAAGCATATATTTTAACAGAGCTGCACTTTATGGAACAGTTTGCTACTGCTTTTCTTTTTCGTTCAATGGCTTGAATTCTTGCGCATCAGGAGGTGGGGCTGCGAAGATGATGTCTGGATTGGGGTGCGCCGCAAACTCTGCCAGCAGGTTGCGATAGTCCAGCGACTGTTTCATCAGCTCGGCGGCGGCGGTACGCAGATTGTCCACATCTTCCGGCGGCAGATAGAAACTGGTCGGAATATTCAATACCTTGTCCCTCAGCTGGGATGGCGGAAGGTCTTTGAGATTCAGGCTGACGAAAGAGAAATAGATGTCTTCGTTCTGCTTATCTTTGTTCCATTGGTCGACAAAAGCCCTGAAGCGGCGCAAAGATTCTTGCGAATGTTGGTCGATCGGAATATTCACGATGGCGGAAACGACATCTCGGAAACCGGGTACGGCAGCGCTTTTATCCAAATCGCTGCTGACTTCATTTTGGGCATTGACGTTGATGACGACAATATGGCGGATTTTGTTTTGTTTGATTTTATGCGTCAGGAGTTTTTCCGGATACATTTCCGTCATGTCCAAAAGGCTGCGCATGCCCAGATTGTCGGTCAAGCCGCCGTCGATAAGGTGGATATAGGGACGGTTTTTACTGTCGCTGTATTTTTGGAAACGCTCGAAAAATTCTTTTCGGGTTTGCAGCTGTCTTTTACCGGCTTCGCTGTCGGAGACAAGTTGCAGCGGCGGCGTGTATTGGCAATGACCGCCGTTGTTATTGAGCGTAATCGGTGCAAACACCATAGGCACGGAGCTTGACGCAGCAACGGCGCGGGCAAGTCGCAAGTCGCCCAAGTCGATACACATCGGGTCGAAATATTCCTGCGTGAAATTGAAACGCTCGCCTATGCCCATATCGGTGGCGGAAATGATTGCAAACGGGCCCTTGGCATTTTTTTCCAAATCGCGGAAAGTGGTTTTGCCGAAAAGGTAGTTTTCAAACTGCTCCTGCAACAGATCGCCGCGTCCATATTCAGGCGAGGCCAGTCGGGGCAGATTGGACATGGAGAATGCCTGTTTGACGACTTGGCGTTGGAAGTTTTGGTGTAGGAAACGTTTATAAAACAAAGGAATGGTTTCTTCGCCCTTGAGTGCAAAATAAGCTGCCAAAACCGAGCCGCCGGATACGCCGACCACCACATCGACATTCGACATCAAAGATTGTTTTTTGCCGCCGATGGTAATCTGTTGCTTATGAAGCTGCTCCAACACGCCATAACCTAAGGCTGACGCGCGCGTACCGCCGCCGGAGAACATCAATACAATAAGCGTATCGTCTTCGTTGTTGCGCTGAAGCTGGCTGGTTTCAAAGCGGTAGCCACGTTGCAGGTCGACCGTATCAATGCCAGCAAGAGGCTGATATTTCACCAGCGAGCAGGCGGATAATAGGGCTGCGGAGAGCAGGGAAAGGGTGGATTTAAAAGGGAATTTCGGCATAAACACAGGAAGGTCGGTTATTCATTCAAAACGGATTATAAAGGTTTTCAGACGGCCTTTATAGAAGGTAGACTTTCAGACGGCCTTTTTGCATCGATTTTCCGTTATAATCGACACAATCTTTATCTTTCCAAACCTTTATGGCGCAACCAAACCGCATCAACCACGAACCTATCTTTCTGCTTGCTTCCGCCCCGTGGCGCGAGAGCAGCTTGTGGGTGGAGGCTTTCAGCCGCCGTTATGGACGGGTGGCTTTGTTGGCAAGAAGTGCGCGTAAACGTCAGAGCGAATTGCGCGGCGTGTTGGTGCCGTTTGTGCCGGTGAGCGCGTCTTGGTATGGTTCGCAAGAGTTGAAGACCCTGCATCGCGCCGAATGGATAGGCGGGTGGCCTCAGCCGCAGGGCAGGGCTTTGTTCAGCGGATTGTATGTGAACGAGTTGATGCTGAAGTTGACCGTCCGCGAAGATCCGTTACCCGAGCTTTACGATGTTTTGGCGGAAACCATGAAAACCATTTGTTGCGAGGCCAACCATATTGCCGCTTTGCGCCGTTTTGAATGGTCGCTGCTGACACGTTTGGGCTTTGCCCCCGATTTGTTCCATGACGGCAACGACAATGAAATCAACGGCGAAGAAACTTATTGGCTTACACCGGAAGAGGCCGTGGTGCCCTTGGCAGAGGCCGACCGTTTCCATGCGCTCAATAAAGGCGTTGCCGTATTGGGCGCGACTTTAATCGATTTGAGGGAAGGCAGTTTCGTTCATCAGGAAAGTCTGGGGCAGGCTTTGAAAGTAACGCGGCTTTTGATTGACAACCTTCTGCCTGAGGGCATCAAGTCTCGGCAGGTTTTGCAGCAGTTGCAGCAGTTTGGCTTGGGCAGTTGAATTTTTTTCAGACGGCCTTTGATAGGTAATGACTCAGGCCGTCTGAAACCTTAATGAAAGGACATTATTATGTTGTTAGGCGTAAACATCGACCATATTGCCACCGTCCGCAATGCGCGCGGTACGATTTATCCCAGCCCTGTCGAAGCGGCGCTGATTGCGGAAACCCATGGCGCAGATTTAATTACCATGCACTTGCGTGAAGACCGCCGCCATATTAAAGATGCGGACGTGTTCGCCGTTAAAAACGCCATCCGCACGCGCCTGAATTTGGAAATGGCGCTGACGGAAGAAATGTTGGAAAACGCGCTCAACGTCATGCCTGAAGATGTGTGCCTCGTGCCTGAAAAACGTCAAGAAGTGACCACTGAAGGCGGTTTGGATGTATTGGCGCAACAGGATAAAGTGGCCAAATTCACCAAAATCCTGACCGACGCAGGCATCCGCGTGTCCTTGTTTATCGATGCCGACAACGCGCAAATCCAAGCCGCTTATGATGTCGGTGCCCCCGTTATTGAATTGCACACCGGCGCATATGCCGATGCGCACAGCCATGCCGAGCAAATGAAACAATTCGAGCGCATTCAAAACGGCGCGCATTACGCCAGCGATTTGGGTTTGGTCGTCAATGCCGGACACGGCCTGACCATTCACAATGTTACGCCGATTGCTCAAATCCTCGCCATCCGCGAGTTGAACATCGGCCATTCGCTGATTTCCCAAGCACTCTTCCTCGGCCTGCCAGAAGCAGTCCGCCAAATGAAGGAAGTCATGTTCAGAGCCAGAATGCTGCCTTAACGGCATCAGTATCAGCTATACCGGCTAAGTCGATTTGCTTTGGCCGGTATTCACACTTTCAGACGGCCTGACTATTTAAACAAGGAGCAGACCCATGATTTACGGAATCGGTACAGACATTGTTTCCCTCAAACGCATTATCCGCCTGAACAAAAAATTCGGACTGGCATTTGCGCAACGCATTCTCAGCCCGGAAGAGCTGTTGGAATTTCCGCAGGCAGGCAAACCGGTCAACTATCTTGCCAAACGCTTTGCTGCCAAAGAGGCTTTTGCCAAAGCCGTCGGTACGGGCATACGCGGCGTGGTGTCTTTCCGCAACATTGGTGTCGGACATGACGCATTGGGCAAACCTGAATTGTTTTTTGCACCGGCTTTGACTAAATGGCTGGAGGAACAGGGTATCCGAAGCTGCCATCTCAGTATGAGCGATGAAGAAGATACCGTCATGGCTTTTGTCATTGCGGAAAAATAAGGCAGGATTCAAGTATTCTGAAATAGAGCATCCTTTTCAGACGGCCTGAAGGGTTAGGTATTTGTTGAAGGTCGGGCGTATAGGCCCGACATCGTTTTTTTACGCATAAATCGGCAGGTGTCACTGCCTGCCGTATATAAGAATAATCTCATGATGACTGAAGACACACGTCCATTGGTACAAGTGGTTGCCGGGATTTTGCTCGACAAAAACGGCCGCTACCTGCTCAGTTCCCGCCCGGAGGGCAAGCCGTATGCCGGTTATTGGGAATTTGCCGGCGGCAAGGTTGAGGCAGGCGAAAGCGATTTTCAAGCTTTGCAACGCGAGTTTGAAGAAGAACTCGGCATCCGTATCCTTGCCGCTACGCCGTGGCTGACCAAAGTCCATTCCTACGAACACGCACATGTACGCCTGCATTTTTTATGGGTAGAAGCCGACCAATGGACAGGCGAAATCCAATCGAGGGAAGGGCAAAAATGGGCATGGCAAAAGGCAGGGGATTTTACCGTTGCGCCGATGTTGCCTGCCAATAGCGCATTATTACGTTCCCTCTCTATTCCGCGCCAGCTTCAAGGCCGTCTGAACAGCGGCTTGAGCGGTCAAAACAGCATGGGCGAATATCATGTTGCGCCATATGGATTGGCTCATCAAACCGCCTCTGCCGTATTGCTGGATTTTGCCGATTGGCAACAAGGCAAGCCGATAGAAGCGCCCAGCGTGTGGCCAATCATTGAAAATGCCGAACAATGGCAGCAGGTGCAAAATGCCGATGCTGTCGTATGGAAAGTAGCGAATGAAGCGGCAGCCAAGCAAGTTGTCGATATTTTGGCGCAAGGCGTGGCTATGCCGCTGATTGCGGCTGCTCCGGAAAGCATGGTTTCCATTTATCGCGAACAGTGGCAGAGCATGGGTGTGCATGCCGTTTTGACCGATAATGACATTGAGGCCGTCTGAAATGAGTAAAAATCAAAAACTACTGATTGCCGCTGTTTTACTGATTGTGTTTGCGGCGGCCAAACTGCTGCTTTTGGATTGGTGGCAACGGCAACAGACAAAAGCGAATGTAGTCGAATGTAGTCTGACACAAGGCTGCGTCCTGCCTGACGGTTCAAAAGTGCGTGCAACCTCCATCAATACACACGAGCCTTTCGATATTGTAGTGGAAAATGTGCCGAAGAATACGGGCGCGGTCAGTATCAGTTTCAGTATGAAAAACATGGACATGGGCTTCAACCGCTACAACCTGACGCAACAATCGCCGCAAAGTTGGCAGGCTGCGCAAATCCGTTTGCCGTTTTGCGTCGAAGGCCGCCATGATTACACTGCCGACATTACTATTGGCAAACAGACTTTTCAGACGGCATTTAGTGCAGAGTAGTCATCATGCAAAGGCCGTCTGAAAATTTAAAGGCAAAAATTTTAATTTTTTCAGACAGCATGTTTAAAAGTTCCTTATAAATGAATCAATTATAAATTATTTTTAGATGGATTGTTTACAATTATTCTGACTATCAGTCAAAAGTACAAAACGGACAGAAGCTAGGCCACACAAGGGTTTAATGTGGTACAGCCTGTCCGTTTTTTGCATTTGTTGCAAAAAAATCGTTTATTAATAACTGAATTTTTTATAATTTTTTTGAAAAAAGTGTTTGACAAGACCGGTTTTATTTTTTAAATTTGTTTCCATAAATAAAAACTACATCGCACTACAAAGGAACATCATCATGAATCTGTATCAAACCACTCTCTCTTGTTATAGATTTTCTCCCATCTCTGCCATTCCCGTCGCCGCCAGTTTATTGGCAGTCCCGACGGTCTGAAGGCTCTCAACCCGAATCCAGTTTCCGCATTCCTACAAACGCTTTGGATTTTAAAATATCTGTATCCCCAACAGCATTCATATACTGATTAATAAAAATTAAAAAACGAATACCTCCGCTTCAGCCTTATTGTATTTATTGTTTTTGATAACTATTTGTATTTATTGATTTTAAATTTTCAGATGGTTGATGATTGAAATTTTACAGGCCGTCTGAAAACAGTTTTTAGAACGATTGTTTCTTTTTAAACGGTTTGTTTCAAGTTGTGAAAAAACCGAGCCGTCCGATTAATACTGAAAAAAAGTCTATAAAGGAGAAATATGATGAGTCAACACTCTGCCGGAGCGCGTTTCCGTCAAGCCGTGAAAGAATCGAATCCTCTTGCCGTCGTCGGTTGCGTCAATGCTTACTTTGCACGATTGGCCACCCAAAGCGGTTTCAAAGCAATCTATCTGTCTGGCGGCGGCGTGGCAGCCTGCTCTTGCGGTATCCCTGATTTGGGCATCACCACAATGGAAGATGTGCTGATCGACGCGCGACGCATTACGGACAACGTAGATACGCCTTTGCTGGTGGACATCGATGTGGGTTGGGGCGGTGCATTCAATATTGCCCGCACTATTCGCAACTTTGAACGCGCTGGTGTTGCAGCGGTTCACATCGAAGATCAGGTAGCGCAAAAACGCTGCGGCCACCGTCCGAACAAAGCCATCGTTTCTAAAGATGAAATGGTCGACCGTATCAAAGCTGCCGTAGATGCCCGCGTTGATGAGAACTTTGTGATTATGGCGCGTACCGATGCGCTGGCGGTAGAAGGTTTGGATGCCGCTATCGAACGCGCTCAGGCTTGTGTCGAAGCCGGTGCAGACATGATTTTCCCTGAAGCCATGACCGATTTGAAAATGTACCGTCAATTTGCAGATGCAGTGAAAGTACCGGTATTGGCCAACATTACCGAGTTTGGCTCCACTCCGCTTTATACCCAAAGCGAGCTGGCTGAAAACGGCGTGTCGCTGGTGCTGTATCCGCTGTCATCGTTCCGCGCAGCAAGCAAAGCCGCTCTGAATGTTTATGAAGCGATTATGCGCGATGGCACTCAGGCCGCAGTGGTTGACACTATGCAAACCCGTGCCGAGCTGTACGAGCATCTGAACTATCATGCCTTCGAGCAAAAACTGGATAAATTGTTTCAAAAATAAGTAACCGCTTTCAGACGGCCTTTCAACAAATCCGCATCGGCCGTCTGAAAAATAAAACCCATAAAAATACAAAGGAGAAATACCATGACTGAAACTACTCAAACCCCGACTTTCAAACCTAAAAAATCCGTTGCGCTTTCTGGCGTTGCGGCCGGTAATACTGAATTGTGTACTGTTGGCCGTACCGGTAACGATTTGAGCTATCGCGGTTACGACATCTTGGATTTGGCACAAAAATGCGAGTTTGAAGAAGTCGCCCACCTGCTGATTCACGGCCATCTGCCCAATAAATTCGAGCTGGCTGCTTATAAAACCAAACTCAAATCCATGCGCGGCCTGCCTATCCGTGTGATCAAAGTTTTGGAAAGCCTGCCTGCACATACCCATCCGATGGACGTGATGCGTACCGGCGTATCTATGCTGGGCTGCGTTCATCCTGAACGTGAAAGCCATCCGGAAAGTGAAGCGCGCGACATCGCCGACAAACTGATCGCCAGCCTCGGCAGCATCCTGCTGTACTGGTATCAATATTCGCACAACGGCAAACGCATTGAAGTTGAAAGCGACGAAGAGACCATCGGCGGTCATTTCCTGCACTTGTTGCACGGCAAACGCCCAAGCGAATCACACATCAAAGCCATGCACGTTTCACTGATTCTGTATGCCGAACACGAGTTCAACGCTTCTACCTTCACTGCCCGCGTGATTGCCGGTACAGGCTCTGATATGTACTCCTGCATCACCGGCGCCATCGGCGCGTTGAAAGGTCCGAAACACGGCGGCGCGAACGAAGTGGCTTACGATATTCAAAAACGCTACCGCAATGCCGACGAAGCCGAAGCAGACATCCGCGAACGCATCGGCCGCAAAGAAATCGTGATCGGTTTCGGTCATCCGGTGTATACCATTTCTGACCCTCGCAACGTTGTCATTAAAGAAGTGGCACGCGGTTTGAGCAAAGAAACCGGCGATATGCGCCTCTTTGACATTGCCGAACGCTTGGAGAGCGTGATGTGGGAAGAGAAAAAAATGTTCCCGAATCTGGACTGGTTCTCCGCCGTTTCCTACCAAAAATTGGGCGTACCGACCGCTATGTTCACACCGCTGTTCGTGATTTCCCGTACAACCGGTTGGAGCGCACACGTTCTCGAGCAACGCAAAGACGGCAAAATCATCCGTCCGAGCGCAAACTACACAGGCCCTGAAGATTTGGCATTCGTGGAGATTGAAAACCGCTAATACGCGTAACAGCAGGGTGGGCCGCCAGCCCGCCCCATCTCGAAATGCCGTTTGAAAACAATGAATAAATGATGTTTTCGTTTTTCGACGGCCTAGTGCAGTATGCGAGAGAGAGAGCCGGCCGTTTGGAAAACATGCTGCTCTGCTGTCGTCATTCCCATACAGGCAGAAATTCAAAAGTTGAAATGTTCTGCTGTAAAGAGTGCTGAAAGATTTAAGTTTGGATTTCCGTCTATACGGGAATGATGGTAGCGGAGCAGCAATTTTTTTCATACCGCGAATAGATTTCAGACAACAAGCAATAAAACAGAATTTATGGTTTCAGACGGCCTTAAGGTCCGAATCAACAGGCCGTCTGAAACCCCAAAACCAAAAAAAGAATAGATTTTAGGAGAACCGACATGACTGCCAACCAACGCTACCGCAAAGCTTTGCCCGGTACGGATTTGGAATATTACGACGCGCGTCAGGCGTGTGAAGACATCAAATCAGGCTCTTACGACAAGCTGCCTTATACAAGCCGTATCTTGGCTGAGAACTTGGTCAATCGCGCAGACAAAGTCGACCTGCCTACGCTGCAAAGCTGGTTGGGGCAGCTGATTGAGGGAAAACAGGAAATCGACTTCCCTTGGTATCCGGCGCGCGTGGTGTGTCACGATATTCTGGGTCAGACAGCGTTGGTGGATTTGGCAGGCCTGCGCGATGCGATTGCCGAAAAAGGCGGCGATCCTTCCAAAGTGAATCCTGTGGTGCAAACCCAGCTCATCGTCGACCACTCTCTGGCCGTTGAATGCGGCGGTTACGATCCCGATGCCTTCCGCAAAAATCGCGAAATCGAAGACAGACGTAACGAAGACCGTTTCCACTTCATCAACTGGACAAAAACTGCATTTGAAAATGTGGACGTGATTCCTGCGGGCAACGGCATTATGCACCAAATCAACTTGGAAAAAATGTCTCCGGTTGTCCAAGTCAAAAACGGTGTGGCATTCCCTGACACCTGCGTCGGTACAGACTCACATACGCCGCACGTCGATTCACTGGGCGTAATTTCCGTAGGCGTGGGCGGTTTGGAAGCCGAAACCGTGATGTTGGGCCGCGCATCCATGATGCGTCTGCCCGATATTGTCGGCGTTGAGCTGACCGGCAAACGCCAGCCGGGCATTACTGCCACCGACATCGTGTTGGCACTGACCGAATTCTTGCGTAAAGAGCGCGTGGTTGGCGCATTTGTCGAATTCTTCGGCGAGGGTGCAAGAAGCCTGTCCATCGGCGACCGTGCCACCATTTCCAATATGACCCCTGAGTTCGGTGCGACTGCCGCGATGTTCGCTATTGATGAGCAAACCATTGATTATTTGAAACTGACCGGTCGCGACGACGCGCAAGTGAAATTGGTGGAAACCTACGCCAAAACCGCAGGCTTGTGGGCAGATGCCTTGAAAACCGCCGTTTATCCTCGCGTATTGAAATTTGATTTGAGCAGCGTAACGCGCAATATGGCAGGCCCAAGTAACCCGCATGCCCGTTTTGCGACCGCCGATTTGGCCAGCAAAGGCTTGGCTAAACCTTATGAAGAGCCTTCAGACGGCCAAATGCCTGACGGTGCAGTGATTATTGCCGCGATTACTTCATGTACCAATACTTCCAATCCGCGCAACGTTGTTGCCGCCGCGCTGTTGGCACGCAATGCCAACCGCCTCGGCTTGCAACGCAAACCTTGGGTGAAATCTTCGTTTGCCCCGGGTTCAAAAGTAGCCGAAATCTATTTGAAAGAAGCAGGCCTACTGCCTGAAATGGAAAAACTCGGCTTCGGTATCGTTGCCTTCGCATGTACCACCTGTAACGGCATGAGCGGCGCGCTGGATCCGAAAATCCAAAAAGAAATCATCGACCGCGATTTGTACGCTACCGCCGTATTGTCAGGCAACCGCAACTTCGACGGCCGCATCCATCCGTATGCGAAACAGGCTTTCCTCGCTTCGCCTCCGTTGGTCGTTGCCTACGCGCTGGCAGGCAGCATCCGTTTTGATATTGAAAACGATGTACTCGGCGTTGCGGACGGCCGCGAAATCCGCCTGAAAGATATCTGGCCGACCGATGAAGAAATCGATGCCATCGTTGCCGAATATGTGAAACCTCAACAATTCCGCGACGTTTATATCCCGATGTTTGACACCGGCACAGCACAAAAAGCACCAAGCCCGCTGTACGACTGGCGTCCAATGTCCACCTATATCCGCCGCCCACCTTACTGGGAAGGCGCACTGGCAGGGGAACGCACATTGAGCGGTATGCGTCCGCTGGCGATTTTGCCCGACAACATCACCACCGACCACCTCTCGCCATCCAATGCGATTTTGGCCAGCAGTGCCGCAGGCGAATATTTGGCGAAAATGGGTTTGCCTGAAGAAGACTTCAACTCTTACGCAACCCACCGCGGCGACCACTTGACCGCCCAACGCGCAACCTTCGCCAATCCGAAACTGTTTAACGAAATGGTAAGAAACGAAGATGGCAGCGTACGCCAAGGTTCGCTGGCACGCGTTGAACCCGAAGGCCAAACCATGCGTATGTGGGAAGCCATCGAAACCTATATGAACCGCAAACAGCCGCTCATCATCATTGCCGGCGCGGACTACGGTCAAGGCTCAAGCCGCGACTGGGCTGCAAAAGGCGTACGCCTCGCCGGTGTGGAAGCGATTGTTGCCGAAGGCTTCGAGCGTATTCACCGCACCAACTTGATCGGTATGGGTGTGTTGCCGTTGCAGTTCAAACCGGGTACCAACCGCCACACCCTGCAACTGGACGGTACGGAAACCTACGACGTTGTTGGCGAACGCACACCGCGCTGCGACCTGACCCTTGTGATTCACCGTAAAAACGGAGAAACCGTCGAAGTTCCAGTTACCTGCCGCCTCGATACTGCAGAAGAAGTATTGGTATATGAAGCCGGTGGCGTGTTGCAACGTTTCGCTCAAGACTTCTTAGAAGGAAATGCAGCGTAAGGTAAATCGGGTATCGTCAAAATACCCGGGCTACGCTCAAAAAGGTTTTCAGACGGCCTTGAATATTTGAGAGGCCGTCTGAAAAAACCATACTAGAAATACAAAGGAGAACTCGAAATGCCGCAAATTAAAATTCCAGCCGTTTACTACCGCGGTGGTACATCTAAAGGCATTTTCTTCAAACGCACCGATCTGCCGGCCGCTGCGCAGGAAGCAGGCGAGGCACGCGACAAAATCCTCTTACGCGTACTCGGCAGCCCCGACCCTTACGGCAAACAGATTGACGGTTTGGGCAACGCCAGTTCGTCCACCAGCAAAGCTGTGATTTTGGATAAATCCGAACGCGCCGATCACGATGTCGATTATTTGTTCGGACAAGTTTCCATCGACAAACCTTTTGTCGATTGGAGCGGCAACTGCGGTAATTTGACCGCCGCCGTGGGCGCATTTGCCATCGAGCAAGGCTTGGTCGATAAATCCAAAATCCCTTCAGACGGCCTGTGT
>NZ_JBQCTZ010000072.1:0-16934 GCF_051963715.1 Neisseria sp. P0001.S005
AGGAGAAAACAGCTGAAAACCCTTGTTTGGATTTCGGCTGTTGGAAGGAAAGGAATTTTGCAAAGGTCTCGGCCTTTAAATTAAGATGATTAAACGGCGGCGACGGTAAAGCGTTCAAACAAATGCGCTTTGTTTTCCACATCGTCGGCGATGGCGACTGCCAAATCGGCCACACTGATGCCTGCCGGAATTTCACCGTCCATCAGCAAATCGTCTTTACCCAAGCGGTATTTGCCGGTTTTGTCTTCGCTGAAACCGCCGTCCGCGCCCAGTCGTGCCGGAGGGGAAACGAAAGACCAATTCACGTCGCGGCGCGGCAGGAGTTCTGCCAAAAGATGGCGTGCGGCATTGGCGCCGTCGAAAATTTCTTTCGGAAAGTCGGGCGTATTGATAACTTGCAAACCGGGTGCCACATACAGGCTGCCTGCGCCGCCGACGACCAACAAATAAGGCACTTGTGCTGCTTTTGCCGCTTCGACGATGCTGTTTGCGCCGCGTGTGAAATCCGCGCCGATGTTGGGATTGGTCCAGCCCGGGTTGAACGCGCTGACCACAGCATCAAAACCGGCCAGTTTGTCGGCAAAATCTGCCGCGTTGACATCTGCGGAGACGGCGGCAACATTTTGCGCTTGGAAAACTTTGTCTGTGTTGCGGGCAAAAGCGGTTATTTCATGACCGCGACCTGCCAATTCTTGAACGACTGCGTTGCCGACATAACCAGTTGCACCGATAACTGCGATTTTCATGTTTGGCTCCTTGTGGGATGTGATTAATTAGATGAGTGCATTGTAAGGCCGTCTGAAACGCTTGATAATCGCTGATTTACTGTTATTATTGTGAAGTTAAACTAAACAATTATTTCTAAATGCAAGACATCAAACCCCTGCTTGTTTTCGCTGCCGTCCTCGAACACGGCAGCATGAACGCCGCTGCTGCCGCGCTGGGCATGACCCCGTCTGCTGTCAGCCAGCACATCAATCGCCTCGAAACCCTGCACGGCATCAAGCTGTTAAACCGCAGCACGCGCAGCCTTGCGCCTACCGATGCCGGCCGCGCCTTGGGCGAATACTGCCACCGCCTCGCCGCCACCCTTGCCGATACGCGTACCGTTATCGACAATCTGAAAACCGAACCCGTCGGCGAATTGCGCATTTCCCTGACTTCTACGGTCATCGGCTCCCGCGCTTTTCAGACGGCCTTTTCGCGATTGCAAACTGAGTTTCCCAAAATTCGTCCTGTCCTTAATTTCAGCGATACTTTGGACGACCTGCAACACAATCAGACCGACATCGCCATACGCGGCGGCGACCGGGCTTTGGATGATCCCAACTTGGTTGCGCGCCATCTCGTGACTTGGCCGTACATCATTTGCGCCGCGCCCGATTATCTCGACCGGCATCCGCCCATTACCCATCCCTCTCAGCTTCATGCCCACCGCTGGCTGCATTTTTTACCTGTCCGCACCACCTTGCAAAATGGTGAAGAAAGCTATTTCCTTGACGTCGCCGACAGCATTGCCTGCACGCATCTTGCCGCCGTGTGCAATCTGACCGAAAGTGGATTTGGTTTGTCTTTGCAAGTGGACGGCGAAGTGAGGGAGAAAATTGCACAAGGCCGTCTGAAAGCGGTTTTGCCTGAATGGACATTACCACCAGTCAGCCTTTATTTGGTAACGCCTTATCGTGTGCAGTCTGCCAAAGCCGAGGTTGCCGTGCGCATTTTTACCGAGAGTTTTGCCAAGGAAGGGGATTTATGAACGCGGAAAATTGGAGCGTTTACCTGATTTTGTGCGAAAACGGCGCGTTTTATTGCGGCATCAGCAACCGTCCGCAAGAGCGGTTTACGGCGCACTTGTCAGGAAAAGGCGCGAAATACACGCGTTTGAACAAGCCTGTTGAGATGCGCATCGTTTCAGACGGCCTGAACAAAAGTGAAGCGCTGAAACGGGAAATCGGCATTAAGAAATTGACGGCAGAGCAGAAGCGGGGATTGTGGGCTGAAGCTGAAACATTGGCAAAAGACTAATGGCGGGACTGAATTAAATTGTAGTCGGGATATGAAAAACTCTATAAACAAGTAGGCCTGCCGGTGTCTTTTGCATGGCCAAGCGGCAAATGTTTATTAACATGATTCAAAAAGGCCGTCTGAAACCTGATTGGGATTCAAACGGCCTGTTTGGATGGGGATGGCTTTTAGGTTGACGCTACTTATGGAGAAGTCGGTAAAAAGTTGAATTCTAAAAGAAACTTTGAAAATAAAATGAGTAACTGCTTGAACAATAAAATGAAAGTTATCGCGTTTCATGACAAATGGGGGTGAATTTCTATCCGAGTAGAGAGGTGGTGTCAATATGTTTTTCAGTTTTTGAGACAAAATCTGATTTATACCAATATTTATTATAGTGTAGGTCGAAAGTATTAGTTTCTATGCTAGAATTTTTAAGCTGTTTATATAAAACAGTGATTTAAACTAAAACTAAGGAAAGACCGAACATGAACAAATTACTGATTGCCGTAATGATGATGGCTGGTTTGACAGCTTGTTCCCAAGAGGCTAAACAGGAGACTCAAGAGGCTGCTCAAGCCGTTGCATCTGAAGTTAAAAACGAAGTTGCTTCTGCTGCCGATGCTGCTGCATCTGCCGCTCAAGAAGCAGCCGATAAAGCCGAAGCCGCTGCAAGCAAAGCAGAGGAAGCCGCTAAACCTGAAGAAGCTGCCAAGCCTGAAGAGAAAACCGAAGCGCCTGCCGCTGACGCCAAACCTGCAGAAGCCGCCAAAGTGGACGGCAAAGCTGTTTTTGAAGCGAACTGTAAAGCATGCCACAGCGGCTTGATTCCCGGCGCTCCGGCCGTAGGCAAAAAAGAAGACTGGGCGCCTCGCATCAAACAAGGCCAAGACACTCTGCACAAACACGCAATCGAAGGCTTCCAAGCCATGCCTGCCAAAGGCGGCAACGGCAGCTTGAGCGACGACGAAGTGAAAGCCGCAGTTGACTACATGGCCAACGAATCCGGCGCTAAATTCTAAATCATACCGATTGAAACGCACCTTGCCACAAGGTGCGTTTTTTATATTCAGGCGGATGAAAGTTGAAATAGGGCCGATAAACAGGCAAAGGCCGTCTGAAACATTTTATTTTGAAGCACAATCGGCTAAAATCAGGCGAATGATTTTATGCAGGAGCAAACCATGAGCAATCAACACGACAACGTAGATGCCGGCGAAATCGCCAAGTTCAGCCAAATTGCCGACAAATGGTGGGATAAAAACGGCGAATTCAAGCCCCTGCATGACATCAACCCCTTGCGCCTCGACTATATCGACGGCTATGCCGGATTGGCAGGCAAACGTGTGCTGGATGTAGGCTGCGGCGGCGGTATTTTGTCAGAAAGCATGGCCAAATGCGGCGCAGAACACGTTACCGGTATCGATATGGCGGAAAAATCCCTGCAAACCGCCGCTGCCCATGCGGCCGCTCAACATGTTGCCAATATCGATTACCGCTGTATCCGCGTCGAAGACCTCGCCGCCGAGCAGCCGCACAGCTTTGACGTGGTAACGTGTATGGAAATGATGGAACACGTTCCCGATCCGACCGCCATCGTTCAAGCCTGTGCGAAACTGGTCAAACCAGACGGCATGGTGTTTTTCTCCACCATCAACCGCAATCCCAAATCTTATCTGCATCTGATTGTCGGTGCGGAATATCTGTTGAAATTCGTTCCCAAAGGCACGCACGATTGGAAAAAATTCATCACGCCGGCAGAACTTGCGCGTATGTGCCGCCAAGCCGGATTGGATACCGTCGGCAGCAAGGGCATGACCTATAATTTGTTGAGCGGCCGTTATTCCCTGTGCGATTCGACCGAGGTCAACTATATGGTTGCCTGCCGTCCGGCGTAAGGTTACACAGATAAAGCACACGGGCTTGTCCGATATTTGAAACGGTATGCCGAAAGCAACTTGATTCAAATATCGGTAAGTCAAATCAGGCCGTCTGAAAAGAAAAAAGGCATGTTCGATACATGCCTTTTTTGTATGTGCAGAGAGGTTGTCACCCTTATTCCGTCCAAGACGAATACGGATGTTTGCTCAGATATGCATTGGTAAATTTACCGTCTGCCGTGATTTCCTTGCCCAACCAAGACGGTTTGGGAAACTCAGTATCTTCAGACGGCAATTCGATTTCCGCCACAATCAATGGCGCATTGTCGCCGAAATATTCGTCGATTTCATACACAAAGCCTTCAAATTCGACACGGTAGCGGTATTTTTCCATTTTAAACGGACACATATCCGCCATCATCGCTTGCGCGTGCGCCAGCGGGATTTCGTATTCAAACTCGCTGCGCGTCATGTCGGAAATATAGCCTTTCAGGGTCAGCCAGGCTTGCGAACCGATAATCCTCACACGGATGGTGCGCTCTTTTTCCACGCTCAAATAGCCCTGTTGCAATACCAGCGGCTCGCTTGCCGTTTCGCGCCAACTGTCATCTGCCAGCAAAAAGCGGCGTTCGATTTCGACCGTCATGAATTCATTCCTTATTTACCAAACAGGCCGTCTAAAGATTAAAACGGCTTGAAAACCACCATATAAAGCGCGGCCACCATCATCAATACGGGGAGTTCGTTGAATACCCGATACCAGCGGTGCGAATACACATTGCTACCGTTTTGAAAACGGCGCAGCAGCAGGCCGCAATAAAGCTGATAAGCCAAGAGCAGCAGGCCGCACAATAATTTAACCGCCAGCCAGCCGTTGCCCCACCAATTATTTACAAACCCGATGGCCGCGCCGAATATCAGCGTTCCCCAGCCCAAAGGCGACATAAAGCGGTACAGCCTGCGCGACATATCCGTCAGCCGTACATATTCCACGCTGCCAGGCTCTAATTGCGCCAGATTCACATAAATCCGCGGCAGATAAAACAGTCCGGCAAACCAAGAAATTACAAAAAATACATGCAGCAGCTTAAACCACAAATACATTTCAGACGGCCTCAACACCTAAAACCATTATTTTATCCGCAATACAGCCCGAGCCAAAACAAAATAGTCAAAACAATCCGATTTAGTGCGCCGCAACAATGTGTTGCAGGCACAAATTTACCCAAAAACCAAATTGTAAATTCCGCAATAATATGCAATTTGGGATATGCACGATGCAAAAAACTTGTTAAAATCCTATGCTATTTAATTATAAAAACATTATGGACGGAAAACATGAAACAATTCGAAATCAGCAACAGCGTCAGGAAAGAGCTTAGCAACTACCTGAATACTCACAATCTAAACCTCAAAGCCGCCATGGACAACGAAACAACCAATGGCGAAGTCGCGGCCATCGTTCACGCAGGATTGCCGGCGATGATTCGGAAAATCTATTCTTTGGAAAAAATGAAAACCTTTTTCTGGACGAAAAAAGATTTGATGATGGAATTTATCAATATGCGTTTGGCAGCCGGCGACAAAAAGGACAAAAACTAATTTTAACGATGGGCAGGGGGAAATAGGAGTTTGAAATGCGGACTTCTGTTTTTCTCGAAGTCTTGTTAGGGACAGTGCTTGCTCATTGTTCCTAATAAGTTTTGACAACCGAAAGGCCGTCTGAAATTCAAATGATAGGGCATGGGAACATGCCCTGTTTTTATGGGCGGCTTGTCCGCATTGGGAAAATATTGAGCTTGGCAACCGTTGCAGCGTTCCGCGCCGGGTAGTTTTATCGGCTGAATGGTTTTATTTATTTTGCTGAACATATTGAATTGATTATAAAAAGGCCGTTTGAAGTATTTCAGACGGCCTTTAGTGTTGAATCAGCAATTAAAATGGCGGATTTTCAAATCAAGCTGCGTTGTCGAAACCGCTGTGGCGGAGCAGGGCATCCAGGCTTGGTTCGCGGCCGCGGAAGGCTTTGAAGGATTCGGCTGCGCTGCGCGAACCGCCGACGGCCAGTATTTCCTTCCAGAAGCGGCGGCCGGTTTCGGCAACGTCGTCGCTTTCTTCAAAAGCGGCGTAAGCGTCTGCACTCAAAACTTCCGCCCATGCGTAGCTGTAATAGCCTGCGGAGTAGCCGCCGGCGAAGATGTGGCTGAAGCTCAAGGCAAAGCGGTTGTATGCCGGCGGTTGGGTCACGGCGACTTCTTGACGCACTTTGTCCAAGATTTGCGGCCATTCTTTCAGACGGTCTTCATCTTCCTGATGGTAGATTTCCATGTCGAAGAGGGCAAATTCCATTTGACGGACGAGGAACATACCGCGTTGGAAGTTTTTGGCCGCGTGCATTTTGTCGAACAGCTCTTTCGGCAATACCGCGCCGGTTTCTTCGTGCGAGGACATTTGCGCCAATACGTCGTATTCCCAAACGAAGTTTTCCATGAATTGGCTAGGCAGCTCGACCGCGTCCCATTCGACGCCGTTGATGCCGGATACGCCCACTTCGTCAACTTGGGTCAACAAGTGGTGCAGGCCGTGGCCGGTTTCGTGGAAGAGGGTGATGATTTCGTCGTGGCTCAAACGCGCTTCTTTGTCGCCAACAGGCGGGGTGAAGTTGCAGACGAGGTAGGCGGTCGGCAGTTGCAGCGTACCGTCGGCGAAACGGCGGCGGCTTTTGTAGCCGTCCATCCATGCGCCGCCGCGTTTACCTTCGCGTGCGTACAAGTCCATGTAAACGCCGCCGATGGTTTGGCCGTCTTGTTTCAGCTCAAAATAGCGCACGTCTTTGTGCCAAACGGGAACGGTTTTTTCAGCCAGCTCGATGCCGTAGAGTTTTTTGATTTGGGCAAACAGGCCTGCCAAGACTTTGCTGATAGGGAAGTATTTTTTCACTTCGGCTTCGCTGAAGGCGTATTTGGCTTGGCGCAGTTTTTCGGCTGCGTAGCTCAAATCCCACGATTGCGGGTCTTCGATATTCAGGTTTTCGCGCGCAAAGGCCTTGATCTCGGCAAAGTCTTTTTCGGCAAAAGGTTTGGCGCGGCGGGCAAGGTCGTGCAGGAAGTTCAGAACCTGTTCGGGCGTATCCGCCATTTTGGTTGCCAGCGACAGCTCGGCGTAGTTTTTGAAGCCGAGCAGTTTGGCGGTTTTCAGCGCGTTTGCAAGCGTTTGTTCGACGTTGGCCGTGTTGTCGAATTTGCCTTCGTCAGCCAATTCGCTGGCACGGGTAACGTAGGCGCGGTAGATTTGTTCGCGCAGTTCGCGGTTGTCAGCGTATTGGATAACGGCGAGGTAGTGCGGAATCTGCAGGCCGATTTTGTAGCCTGTTTTGCCTTCGCTTTGCG
This sequence comes from Neisseria sp. P0001.S005, assembly GCF_051963715.1. Taxonomy (NCBI): domain Bacteria; kingdom Pseudomonadati; phylum Pseudomonadota; class Betaproteobacteria; order Neisseriales; family Neisseriaceae; genus Neisseria; species Neisseria sp. P0001.S005. Next base: position 7,274 of record NZ_JBQCTZ010000072.1, read on the forward strand.
CGGCGGCGGCAAACATGGCGATGGAGTCTTCGGGAATGCCGACAAGCGGCGCGGCATCGTCAAAGTAAATGCCGAAAGCATCGGTCGCGTCTTGGATGTTTTGTGCGAATTTGGCCCCCAGTTGCGCGCCTTCGGTTTGCAGTTGCGCCAGTTCTGCCTGTTGTTCGGGCGGCAATTCGGCACCGCTGAGGACGAAATCGCGCAAGTCGTGGTTGAGCTTGGTTTGCTGAGCCGGGGAGAGGGTGTCGAATTCGGCAGAATTTTTGATGATTTTGAAGCGGTTGTACAATTCGATGTCTTGACCGATTTCGGTAAAGAAAATGGTGATTTCAGGCATCAATTCGTTGTATGCGGCACGCAGTTCGGGCGTATCGACGACGGAGTTGAGATGGGAAACCACGCTCCAAATGCGGCCGACGCGTTCGGTAATGTCGGTCAGTTTTTCGACGGTGTTTGCCCAGTCGGTGTGCGTTTGCGCTTTGATGGCGGCGATTTGTTCGCGCGCTTCGGTAATGGCGGTTTGCAGGGCGGGTTTGATGTCTTCGGTTTTGATTTGGTCGAAACGGGGTTCTTCGCCCAAGTGGAGCAGGACGTTGTCGCTCATATGGTTTCTCCTGAATAAGATGGATTCAGACGGCCTTGTGGCCGTCTGAAAAGAAAACGATAGGCGTTATATGGTGGCAGATAGGTAGAATTAAAGTGTCTCGCCTGCCTGTCGGCCAATCTTATTCTGCGCCGCGCGGATTGGCGTGCAATGGCGCAGCCAGCTCGAGACGCATGGTGGTGCCTTCTGGGGCATAAACCGCATTGGCAACATTGGTTTGCAGGGATTCGGCAAACGAGCCGCGATACACTTTTGCGCCTTGGTGGGTCAGGTTGGATTGTACGTCGACGTACACTTCGCCGCCGATTTGTCGCCAGAGGTGGCAGAAGGTGTAGTCTTCGGACAGGTAGCGTTTGCTTTCAGGATCAACCATGCAGTCGAAGAAGCGGTAGTGCAGGCCTTTGTTTTCCGGGCTGTAGTCGCTGTCGGAGACGTAGTTCAACTCTGGGTAGGCCTCTATCATTTTTTCAAATACGCTGCGTTTGATAACCATGAAGCCGGTTGGCGCGTCATGAACTTTCATAAAGCCTTCTTCATCGACTTTCAGGACGATTTCACCGTTTTCATCTTTGTCGTTGGTGTTGACGGTGTAAGAAGTGTACATGCGCTCAAAATCGGCTTGGGTCATGCCGGCCGGAAGGCCTGCTTTCGGCCAGTTTTCGCGTTTTAGCGGATAAACGCCGGCTACAACGTCTTTGTCGGCCAAGAGCAGACGGTAGAATGAATCGGGAGAGAAGCCGATGTCGGAGTCAATCCAAAATAAATGCGTCCATTCTTTGTTTTCCAAAAATCTGGCCACGCAGTTGTTGCGCGCGCGCGTAATCAGGCTTTCGCCGCGCTGCATCATTACTTGCAGCGGCAGGCCGAGGGAGGCGTTGGTGTGGACGATGTTCAGAAGCGAGAGGGTGTAGTTGTGGAAATATTTGCCGTCATGGCTGGGGGTCATGATTACAGGGTACATTTCGGCAAGGGCTGATTCTGGCAACATGAGTTTTCCTTATTGTTGATTGTGAATTTGGGTATTGTAAGTGATTTGATAGTATATATAAACTGGGCTATTTTAATTTATTGATTAATCGGCATTGTGTGCGTAAGAATTCGTCCAAAACCGCCTGTTGGATTTCCAAGCGTTTGGCTACGGGCGAGGCGAAGCGCACGATGATGTTGTACACCTTGTCATCATGTGGCACGCGGGATACACGCGGCTGGGCGGCGGGCGTGATAAACAATTTTTGGGTTTGCACGTTTTCCAAATGCTGCTTGATGGCAGGGACATAAGGCTCGCACAGCGGCTCAAGAACGTCTTTCAGACGGCCGATGATTTCGTCCGAATCCAAATGAATCGGCACGGGGATTTCCACCGTATGAATCACATAATCGCCCAAAATATTGTCGCGGCGCACGGTGTGGCTCAGAAGCAGGCTGTTGGGAAACGAGAGCGTTTTGCCGGAAAGTTGGCCGATCAACGGATTAGGGCCGATTTGCATCATCAGCGTGTTCAGCATATTGATATCGACCACCCGTCCGCGCAGGCCGTTGATTTCGATGTAGTCGCCGATGGAGTATTGTTTGGTTACCGAGCGCAGGATGCTGCCGGACAAACACATAATCAGCTCTTTGGTTGCCACTACAATCGCCGCGGCCACTGCAAACATCGACAAGGCCAAAGTTTGAATCTGCGCCGCCCAAATCATCGCCAGCCCGAGCAGGATCAGCAACATGGTCACGTTGCGGCTGAACACCAGCGAGCGGCGTTTGTTTTCAATGCTCAAATCCGGATGGCTGCGAAAATGCGCCGAGAGCAAAATGCTGCGCCCAGCAATGACGGCCACAATCATCAATACCGACATCAATGCCGATTTGATGATTTCTTCACTGACAGGCAAAGCGTTCAGCCATTCATGCATGGTGTTCCACATAATCCTGTTTCCTTTCCCTTCTTAGGCCGTCTGAAAACCCACGCGTTCAAAAATTTCTGCCGCACACGCTTCCGATACTGCAAACAAAGTTGCCACGCTGCCCAAAGCCCGTTGCGTCGCCTCGCTCAAATCATCGCGGCATACTTCGCCCAGCCACTCAACCGGTCGCACCAGCGACATTTTTTCATCGTCCCATTGCGGACAATGCACCGCTCCGCCTGTAATCCTGCCGACCCGATAACGGCGCAGGGTAGGCGAGTAGGTCAATACGGCATCTCCATCGGCCAACTCGTTGACAAACCTCCACATCTGAGCCGCACCCGATTGCGCCGTTCTCAATTTCACATCCGGCACGGCCGAACGGTAAATATCCGTCAGTTCCTCACGGCCAAAACCCTTGGCCGCCGCTTCGGCCAGCATGGGCCAGGCCAATGCCGCCACACCGCGTTCAAAAAATACATCATAAAGCGCACCTTGCGTGCTGCGAACCATATAAAGTCTGGCTTGTTTTCCCATTGCAGTACCTATTTGTTTGAAGAACCCATCCCTTTGTTTCCATGTTACCTGTTACGGCTGAAAAATTCGATATTTTACATTGCCGGAAGGGTTTGAAGTTCTCGCTGAAAATAAATGAATTATAGATGAAAGGCCGTCTGAAAAATAAAATAGGCTTATATATCAACAGATGATATATCGTAACAATATATTAATAACTGTAAAATTTTTTACGTTTGCATCAAAAAAAGATAAGATAAAAAATCAATCGCGAAAGATTGCTATCCACTGAACATTAGGAGAGAAAAAATGACCTGTAAAACCCACGAACATCATGACCACGTTCACGGCGCAAACTGCGGCCACACTGCCATCAAACACGAAGGCCACGTCGATTATCTGCACGACGGCCACCTGCACCATGAGCACAACGGCCACTACGACGAGCATGCCCTGAACGTCAATGAAACCAACCCTGACGGCTGCCATCCGGTTGACACCTGCCACGGCCACGTTCACGGCGAAGGTTGCGGCCACGAAGCCGTACCGCACGGCGATCACGTCGACTACATCGTCAACGGCCGTCTGCATCACCAACACGGCGACCACTGCGACGACCACGGTCCGGTTGAAATCGTTAAATAAAACTGTTTTTCAGACGGCCTTTAATATGGGGCATCTGTAGGGGAAGGGGGTGTATTTTCACCCCCTTTTCATATATATTGTCGTACCCTACACTAAAACAGCCATTATTATGTTTGACATCATATTTGTATTGGTATTCGGCAGGCTCCAAGCCTCCGGAACACTGAATTTCCCCGATAGGCTTTATCCCATCTGGAAATGGGCGCTAGGCGCAGGCATGCTTTATGCCGCGATAGGGACAATGCTGGGATATGCTTTCTCCGGTTCCTTCTCCCTAGTCAGCTTTTTGCTGATTATTGCCTTGTCATCCACCTATTTCAGACGGCCTTTAGTTTTACCAATTCACGCGGACGGCCCTGCTGCCGAGCAATGTTTCCAGTTCGTCAAACAAGGCGGTGCTTGGCGTTACCATCCATTTTGGCGCAATTTTCAATTTACCCGATGCTTTGCCGTTGCTGTACGATAGTTGCAGCGGGATGTGCGATGTGTCGGGCAGGCGGTGGGCGGTGAGGATGGCGGCGAGGTGTGCGATGTCGTGACCGGGGGCGAGGGCGAGGCTGAGGCTGCGGGCGTAGCGTTCGCGCGCCATTTGCAGGGTCATGACTTGGTTGGCCATGATGCGCAACCCGTCGCCGCCGCCATAGTCGTCGCGGCTGACTTTGGATTCGATAATCAGCACTTGGTCGGATTTGAGGTAGTCGGCACAGTTTTCCAGCGTGTGGCCGCTGACCATGATTTCAATCTGTCCGCTCAAATCTTCGAGGCTGACGAAGGCGATTTTGCCGCGCTTGCCCATCATGGTGCGCACGGCGGTCACGAATCCGGCGAGGCGCACGCTGTCTTGCGGTTTCAGACGGCCTAATTTGGTCGGGGCGATTTGACGGACTTCTTGGGCATACGGACCGAACGGGTGGCCGGAGAGGTAAAAGCCGATGACGGTTTTTTCTTCGGCGAGTTTTTCCGATTCGCTCCACATGGGCGCGTCGATGAGCTGCACCGGCTCGATGGCGTCTTCCATCATGTCAAACAGCCCGCCTTGATTGGCGTTGGCGGCTTTTTGGTCGGCGTTGTTCATGGCAAGGTCGATGTTTGCCAAGAGCATGGCGCGGTTGGGTTCGATACTGTCGAACGCGCCGCCGCGGATTAGAGCTTCGAGGGTGCGGCGGTTCATGTGTTCTTTGCCGACGCGCTCGCAGAAGTCCAACAGGCCGGTAAATTTGCCACCGCTTTGCCGCGCGGCGATGATGGATTCGACGGCGGCTTCGCCCGTGCCTTTAATCGCGCCGAGTGCGTAGCGGATTTTCATGTTCGGATACGGCGTGAAGCGGTAGTCGGATTCGTTGATGTCGGGCGGCAGGAACTCGATGCCGTTGGCGCGGCAGTCGTCGTAGAAATGTTTGAGCTGGTCGGTGTTGTCCAATTCAGACGACATGGTCGCCGCCATAAATTCGGCGGGATAATGGGCTTTGAGCCATGCGGTCTGATAGGAAATCAGGGCGTAGGCGGCGGCGTGGGATTTGTTGAAACCGTAGCCGGCGAATTTTTCCATGTAGTTGAAGATTTCGTCGGATTTTTCACGCGAAATGCCTTGTTTTGCCGCGCCTTCGGCGAAGATTTCGCGGTGTTTCACCATTTCTTCAGGCTTTTTCTTACCCATGGCGCGACGCAGCAAGTCCGCGCCGCCGAGCGAGTAGCCGCCGATAATTTGCGCCGCCTGCATCACTTGTTCCTGATACACCATAATCCCGTAGGTCGGCGCGAGAATGCCTTTGAGCAGCGGATGGATGTATTGGAATTCCTGTCCCTTCATGCGCGCGACGAAGTCGGGGATGTTGTCCATCGGGCCGGGACGGTAGAGCGACACGAAGGCGATAAGTTCTTCAAACTTGGTCGTATGCGCCGTTTTCAGCATTTTTTTCATGCCGGTCGACTCAAACTGGAACACGGCGGTGGTGTTTGCATCGCGGAAGATTTGGTAGGCGGCTTGGTCGTCAAGCGGAATCTTGCCGACATCGACAATATCGCCGGTGGTGTTTTTGATATTGTTCTGCGCCATTTCGATAATGGTCAAGTTGCGCAGACCCAAAAAGTCAAACTTCACCAAACCCACGTCTTCCACGTCGCCCTTGTCGTACATGGATACGGGCGAGGCGGATTCGTCCGCCTGATACACGGGGCTATAATCGGAAATCTTGCCTGGCGCAATCAACACGCCGCCTGCGTGCATACCCAAACCGCGCGTCAAATCTTCCAGCTTTTTCGCCAGCGTAATCAGTTCGTCCGCTTCTTCCGCTTCAATCAATTCCTGAATTTGTGGCTCGGCCTCCATGGCTTTTTCCAAACTCAGGGGTTTGTTGGCTTCCAACGGAATCAGCTTGGACAGTTTGTCGCACAGCATAAACGGCAGTTCCAGCACGCGTCCAACGTCGCGGATGACTGCTTTGGAGGACATAGTGCCGAAGGTGACAATTTGGCTGACTGCCTCCGCGCCATATTTTTCGCGCACATATTCAATCACGCGGCCGCGGTTTGCCTGACAGAAGTCTACGTCAAAGTCAGGCATGGAGACGCGTTCGGGGTTCAAGAAACGCTCGAACAGCAGCGCGTATTTGAGCGGATCAAGGTCGGTAATCTTCAGCGAATACGCCACCAGCGAACCCGCGCCCGAACCGCGTCCCGGTCCGACCGGACAGCCGTGCGTTTTCGCCCAGTTGATAAAGTCTTGTACGATAAGGAAATAGCCGGGGAATTTCATCTGGATGATGATGTTCAACTCAAAATCCAAACGTTCCTGATATTCCGGCATTTTTGCCGCCCGCTCCGCCTCATCGGGATAAAGCTGAACCATGCGTTCCTGCAAGCCTTCGTTGGACAATTTCACCAAATAATCATCCAGCGACAGGCCGTCCGGAGTAGGGAAGAGCGGCAGGAAGTTTTTGCCCAATGTGATGTGCAGATTGCAACGTTTGGCAATTTCCACCGTGTTTTCCAAGGCTTCAGGCAAATCGGCGAAATGTTCGGCCATGGTTTCCGGCGGAATGAAAAACTGGCTCGGTGCGAAATCGCGCGGACGTTTTTTGTCCGTCAATACCCAGCCGCCTGCGATACATACCCGCGCCTCGTGTGCGTTGAAATCGTCGCGGCTCATAAACTGGGTCGGATGCGTTGCTACCACCGGCAAACCCAGTTCCTCCGCCAGCTTCACGCTGCCCGAAACGCAAGCCTCCCATTCAGGGCGTTCGGGCAGGCGTTGCAGCTCTAAATAAAACGCATCAGGAAACCACGCAGCATACTTCAACGCCGCCGCACGCGCCGCGTCTTCATTTCCGTTTAAGAGATTCACGCCCACTTCGCCGTAATGCGCGCCGCTCAAACAAATCAAGCCGCTGTTGTCGCCGTTTTCCAGCCATTCGGGATTGAGTTCCGCATGATGGATATTGCGGTCTTTGCCGACATAGGCCTCCGTCAAAAGCTCGCTTAAGCGCAGATAGCCTGCATCGTTGCGGATAATCAGCATGGTGCGAAAGGGCTTGTCGGGCGCATTCGGATTGCCTATCCACACATCTGCCGCGCCGATGGGCTTAATCCCTGCCACGCGGCAGGCTTTATAGAATTTCACCAAGCCGAATTCGTTCATCAAATCGCTGATGCCCAAAGCAGGCAAACCGTATTCCTGTGCTTTGGCAATCAGTTTTTTAATCCGCACCATACCGTCGGTAATCGAAAATTCGGTATGCAGGCGCAGGGGGATGTAGGTCGGCTCGGTCATGGCAAAATCGGCGTGAACAATAAAAGGCGTATTGTAGCAGGGTTGGCGGTTAAAGGCCGTCTGAAAACCAAATGTAATGGGGTTGGATAAAGCAAATAAAACAGAAGGGGGCTTTCTTTCAGACGGCCATGTTAAAATATTGCCATTATTGAAAAGGATTGAATGATGGAAGCAACAGTCTATCTTGAAGACAACGAATACATCGCTTTATGCGACTTGTTGAAACTGGCCGGCCTAGCCGAAAGCGGCGGACAGGCAAAAGCGTTTATCGCCGAAGGGCTGGTGTTGCGCAACGGCGAAACCGAAACCCGTAAAACCGCCAAAATACGCGGCGGCGAAGTGATTGAGTTTGACGGTGCGCGCTTGGAAATCGCCGATGGATACGACCCTGAAGAATAAAGCTGAAGCCATCTTGGGCGAGCCGTTGTTAGACGAACCTGTCCGCCCTGAGTCGTGGGAATGTTGCGGCAGCGAATGCGGCGATGCCTGTATTCAGACAATGTATTGGGCGGAAAAAGCACGCTATGACGCGCAACAGCGGAAATTGAAAGAAGCGGGTTGGACTGATGGCGAAGATGAGGCAAAGGCCGTCTGAAAACGATTGGCTTCAAACAATGCTGCATTAAAGCCAATGCCGTCTGAAAGTTTCAGACGGCATTGGCTTTTTTAAAGTTTAAATTAAGATTTTGTTACCTCGGAAGCGGTTGCATTTTCAGGTGTGTCAGGTGCAGCATCTGCAGGAGCCTGATAATCTGTATTTTGCGATGAAGAGGGCTCGGCATTGTCATAGTTATCATGTTTATGATGCTTATCATGTTTACCAAAGTGTCGTTTGTCTTGATCGTCATCTTGTGCTACTGCCAATACTTTGCCGTTTTGAGCATCAACCAAAGCTTCGTATTCGACGCCGTCTTTCAAGATTTCTACTTTGTAACGGCCGCCCAAATGTTGTTTGTATTTGTAATCGACATCTTTAACGACGCCGCCCACTTCTGCTACCGCTGCTGCGGCTGCTTGCTGGCCGGAAACCTTTGCAAACATACCTTCTTTGAAAGCCATGGTACCTGCCGCACCGGCAACGCCCAAACTTGAAGCAATAATACCGGCAATGATGAGTTTTTTTGAAATAAAAGCGTTAATGCGTTTCATGATTTTCTTTCCTACTGTGTTGTTGAACGATGAATGCATTCTATGCCTCAACAATTAGCTGAATATGAGCAAAATGCTAAGATGTGTAATTAGTTGCAATACTAAAATTAACACTTTAATAATAATGGAGATCGAAGCCGCGTCTTTCAGGCGGCCTTGCTGATATGTTGTGATGGCATATTTGGCGCAGATTGTGGTTTGCGTGTGAAAACAAAAAAAGCGTGATGAAAAAAAGGGCATGTGTGAGACATACCCCGGATTAAATGGTAAATGCGATGGTGAGAAACCAAATGACGGAATAAGATTTGCGGTTGGTCAACTTATCTCATTCCGCCTTGTTTTACAATCATTCAGGCAATGCTTCGCCTGCAAGATTTTCGATTTCTTCGCGATGCGCGTCAAACCATGAACCGACCACTTGATTGACTTCGTCCATGCCTTGTTTTTTCAGGCTGGAGAATAATTGAACGCTGATTTTTTGGCGGTCGGTGTAGGGTTTAAGTGATTTTTTTACCGCCGCCAAAGTTTTAATTTGGTCATTTTTAGACAGCTTGTCTGCTTTTGACAGCAGGATATGCACAGGACGGCCGGTAATGTGGAAAAAGTCCAGCATTTGAATGTCTAAAGCTTTGAGCGGATGGCGCGAGTCCATAATCAAAATCAGGCCGATCAGTTGGCGGCGTTGTTGCAGGTAGTCGCCCAAGAGTTTGACCCAGTGAGCACGGATGGCCTCCGGTACTTGCGCGTAGCCGTAGCCGGGCAAGTCGACCATGAAATTGCCGTTTTCCAGTTCAAAGAAATTGATGTGTTGGGTGCGGCCCGGTGTTTTGGAAACGTAGGCAAGGCGCACATGATTGGTTAAGGTATTGATGGCGCTGGATTTACCGGCATTGCTTCGGCCGACAAAGGCAATCTCGGCCGGTGTGTCGGGCAGGTCTTTCAGATGGTTGACCGTTGTAAAAAATTTGGCGTTTTGAAAAAGGTTCATCAGTATTTCCTTGCGTGGAAACAAAACTGCAACATCATAATTTGTATCGGGCATTTATGTTGCAGCAGTTTGGTAATTTGAGTAGTAATTTA
>NZ_JBQCTZ010000073.1:0-16888 GCF_051963715.1 Neisseria sp. P0001.S005
TTAAACTTGATGTCCGTACCGATTTCTCCGAAGACCGCATTTTTCTTCGCACCGCGTACATCGATGTCTTTCATGTAGCTGACGGTTGCGCCGACGTTGATATTCTCATTCACAGGCAACACGCTTTGAACTGCGGCAAAATGTCTGCGGCGGCCGCCGATGCCCCATGCGTTGTCGTTCAGATTGCCTGTACGGCGGCCCGCATAGATTTTGGTAGGCAGGGTTTTATTGTCAAAGAAGATTTCGCCGCCGGTAACTTCGGTATCCCATACGCGGCCGTATGAAGAGAACGCGCCAAATTTACCGACACGCGCTTTAATGTTGTTGTACAAAGTACCTTCGGCATACAGTTTATTCACCGGCACATCATGATCGCCGTTGAACTTACCGGTTTCCAAATCGATATTCGGCTCGATTTGGGCAACCAATTTCCAATCTTTATACAGTTTTGCGCGTAACCAAAACTCCGCATTGAAGTTGGCATTAGTGTCTTCGGGCGTAGGATTAATGCCGCTGTTATTAGCATTGATGTCTTTGGTATCCGCACGTACGCGCAAGCCACCATTCACAGTCAACAAATCATTGAAAATACTGATTTTATCGTCGTCTTTTCGAATAATACTGCCGGAATTGACGTAATCATTGGTGGTAGCCAAAGCTGCCGCATCACGTCCGCCATCAGCATTTTCTGCCAAAGAATAAGACGATGAAGCCAATAAAATACAGGTTGCAATCAGTTTAGTTTGAAATTTCATGCCGACTCTCCAAAAGAAGGTATTGAAAGTGAAGTATTCGATAAAGCGTACAAAATTATGAATTTCGTATAAATTATTCATTTTATTTACTAATTATTTTTATCGTATGTAAATTAGTGTAATCAGTCAAGCAGATTTAAACGCTTTATCCTCTTTCAGACGGCCTCTTGATTCAGGTCAAACAGAAGCCTGCTCATCAGGCTGTTCAAACTGCCATTTCAAGGCTTCAGCCAATGCCGTCCTGCGTTTTTGATGGCATCCCACAGCCTGACACAATTCCTCTGCATTTCCCCAAAACACGAAACGTTCACGCGCACGGGTAATGGCTGTGTAAAGCAAAGCCTTATCCAAACCTCTGGCTTCCTCTTCGCTTTCCGTCGTTGCAGGCACTGACGGGGGCAACAGCCATACTTCCCGATATTCCGAACCTTGGCTCTTATGCACCGTCATGGCAAAAGCCGATTCAAAATCAGGCAAACGGCTGATGGCAATTTTCTTGAATCCATCTTTCTCAGGAAAATAGGCAGACAAGCCATTCAACGATTCTTTATCTTTCATAATCAGCCCGATGTCGCCGTTAAACACTTCCAGCATGTAATCATTGTGCGTAATCATGATGATTTGTCCGGCAAACCAAGGCGTTTCGCCCGAAACCTTGCCCTGTCGTTGCAAGTATTCTTGATAAGCCTGATTCAAATCATCCGCATCCTGCCGCCAAGCTGCCAATACCACCACATCGGCAGCATGACCATAGGCAAGTGCAATATTATTCTCTGCCACAGCCTGCCAATAATCCTGTTGCTTTTGATACAACAAAGCAACCTGTTCTTTCAGACGGCCTGATTTCATTTCCAATTCTGTGGGGAACTTATCAAACTGTTCGACCGCAGTTTGCTTTTCCCCGGATACCACCGCCCTTGCCAAACAACCGATACCGCTGTCTGCACCAAACCGGTGGCTGAACGTCAATTTGGCATTGTTTTGCGATAAAGCCTGTGGCTGCCCTTTAATTTCAAAGCCATGATTGGGCAGGTACACTTCCAACTTTCCAGCAGTTTCTTTATCCAAAGCCGTCGGACGCGACAATGCCGCCAATACGGCACCCAAGCCAACCGACGGCAACTGGTTTTCATCGCCAAGCAATACCAGACGACAGCCGGTCGGCACGGCGCGCAATAAATCCAACACCAGCGGCAAATCCAACATCGAAGCCTCATCCACCACCAAAACATCCAAAGCAAGCGGATGATCATGATTAAACGCAGGGCGCATTTGCGGCGGACGCAGTTTCAATAATCGATGGACGGTCTGCCCTTCCAAATTTTCCAAATGCGCTTTAATGCTCGGAGACAAATCAAAACCGTCCAAAGCACGCTGCAAGGCCCGTGCCATATGCGCAGCCGCTTTGCCCGTCGGCGCCGCCAACGCGATACGGGGCAGCTTCGTACTGTTATTACAAATCAGACCCAAAAGCTTTGCTACGGTCGTCGTCTTACCCGTACCCGGCCCGCCGGTAATCAGCATAAAGTTTTGCAGCAAAGCCAAAGCCGCAGCATCCCGTTGCTCTTTACTGTCTTTAGTATCAAACCAATCGCTCAGACTTTTTGAAGCCGCCATAAAATTCACTTCTTCCGCCTCTGCACTGGCCAGCCGTTTGATTTCAACAGCCAAATCATGCTCCAACTGCCACATCCGCCCCAAAAACAATTTCCGGCCTTGCAGGATAAGCGGTTTATCCGCATTACCGACCAAGTTCGGCAAGTTGCTTAAGGCATCGACATCCGCTTTATCCAAGTAAATAAACGAATGCCCGTTTTGCAAGGCTGCAAACAGTCGAACCACATAAGGCTCAATAACGGATGCGCCCTGTACTTCGTGGCGGCGGAAAAACGCTATGGCCGCATCTGCGGCAGAGGAAAGGATAGAGTCGGTCGGATTCATGGCTCAGAATTGATTGATACGGAAAAAAGAAAGGCCGTCTGAAAAACAGCGTTTCCATAAATGAAAACCTATTTTTCAGACGGCCTCTATTATACCTTTCAAAGCATAAAATATTTGCCTGAAATAATAACCTTATTGCAGCACTTGCAGGCTGCCGTCTTTCATGGTCATTACCCGGTCGAAACGCTCAGCCAGCTCGTCATCATGGGTCACCACAATCAGGCTGGTGTTTAATTCGCGTTTCAAATCCAGCATCATGTCCAACACATTTTGCGCATTTTTACGGTCAAGGTTCCCCGTCGGCTCATCTGCCAACAGGCATTTCGGCTCATTAACCAAAGCACGGGCAATCGCCGCACGCTGACGCTCACCGCCGGAAAGTTCGCTCGGACGGTGCAGCATACGCTTGTCCAAGCCAACCTTTTTCAGCATCTTGACAGCCTTCTCCTCAGCCATCGCCTTGGGCATTTTGCCGATTAAAAGCGGCATCATGACATTTTCCAACGCAGAAAACTCAGGCAATAGATGGTGGAACTGATACACAAAGCCCAAATAACGGTTGCGCAATTCGCCCAACTGTTTTTGGCTCAAACCGCCCAAATCCTGATCCATCAGTATTACCTTGCCTTCAGACGGCATATCCAAGCCACCAAGAAGGTGCAGCAACGTAGATTTACCGCTGCCTGACGAACCAATAATACTCACGCTTTCCGCTTCAGCAACTTCAAAATCTAAATGATTCAACACTTGTACATTCAATGCGCCATCATTATAGCTTTTGCCAACGCCGGTACATTTCAAAATTGTCTTACTCATAACGCAAAGCCTCCGCAGGTTGGGTTTTTGCAGCACGCCAGCTCGGATACAGTGTGGCGATAAATGCCAAGCCAAGCGAAATGCAGGCAATAACGGCGACATCCTTCAAGTTCACATCGCTAGGCAGGTAATCGATGAAATAAACCTGTGAGTTAATCAAATGCACGCCGAACAGGTCTTCAAAAAACGCGACAATCTTGCCGACATTCCAACCCAGCAATACACCGCATACGACACCAACAAGCGTACCAAAGAACCCCGCAAATGCGCCCTGTACCAAGAAAATCTTCATGACCCCACCCGGGGACAAACCCAAAGTGCGCAAAATCGCAATATCGGCTTGTTTTTCCGTTACCGCCATTACCAAAGACGAGACGAGGTTAAACGCAGCAACCGCGATAATCAGTGTCAAAATGATGAACATCATGCGTTTTTCCAACTCAACGGCTTCAAAATAGCTACGGTTGTTAAACGTCCAGTCGCGTACCCATACTTCATCTTTTTTAGCATCAGGAATCAACTTGGCAATGAAAGATGGTGCATTCTGAGGATCAGCCAGTCGCAAACGCAGCCCACCGACATTTTCACCCAGTCGATACAAGACTTGCGCATCCTTGATATGCGTCATGGCCAAGGTATTATCGACTTCATAAACACCTGTTTTTACTACACCGACTACATTAAACTGCTTCAAGCGCGGCACTACGCCGGCAGGGGTAACGTTACCCTCCGGCGTAATCACTGTAACCTTGCCGCCAATCTCCGTGCCCAATGCCTCAGCAAGCCCTTGACCCAAAATAATATCAAATTCGCCCGGCTTCAAATCATCAAAACTGCCGGCCGGCATATCCTTGCCGTAATCAACGACATTTTTTTCTTCAGACGGCAAAATACCGCGTATCTGCACACCGCGCACTTCACCGGCATTGGCAAGCAAAGCCTGATCAGAAACATAAGGCGCGCTGGCCAATACTTCCTTTTTGCCTTTTACAAATTCGCGCAAATTCTGCCAACCCGGCGCACTGCCGACATCGTAATAGCCGATTTCCGCATGAGGGGCGACGTTCAACAATTGACCGCGTATCTCTTTCTGAAATCCGTTCATCACGGATAAAACCACAATCAGCGCCGTTACGCCCAAGGCGATACCGGCGATTGAAATCATGGTAATAAATGACATAAAGCCGTTGCGTTTTTTCGCACGTAAATAGCGCAGGCCTATCCAAGTTTCTAAAGAAGCCATTCAAAAATGCCTCATTCGTTTGTCAAAAAAGGCTTATTGTACCGTAAAACCGACAGGTCGTCCGATTGCCCGACTGATGTAGCATTCAGGGATAAAGTGTATGTAAAACCATGTATCTTCCCGTAAATTCCGCCGAAAAACTTGCACAATCTGCCAATCGCCCTTATTCTGAAGCTGTGACACACTTTGTCACCATCAAAAAGGAAATACACTAATGAACAGCAAAAAATTCTTGGCTCTCGTATCTGTAGCTGTAGGCTTGTCATTCAGCTTCAATGCATATGCCGCCAAAGAAATCAAAATCAGTTCAAACAATACCGCTTACTCCGACGCCGATGTTCAAAAACTGGCAGCCACTGCCGTCGGCATGGGCGTAAAAGAACCTGTCAGCCTCAACAGCGGAAACGGTGTTGTTACCGCATCCGGCAGCAGCGCAACCAAATGCGCATTTAAAGTTGGCAACGGCGATACGCCTCAAATTCAAGGCGTGAGCTGCAAATAATCTGATTTCATCAATGAAAAGGCCGTCTGAAAAACATTCAGACGGCCTTTTTATATTGGCATTTAAGATTGGATATTTCTTCTGTCGTAAACAGCCTGAGCCAAAGTACCGGCATCCACATATTCCATCTCGCCGCCCAAAGGGATTCCCCTTGCCAACCGGCTGACTTTATAAGGAAGATTTTTAAACAATTCCGCCAATACATACGCTGTCGCGTCGCCTTCGGCTGTGAAGTTGGTTGCAATGATAATTTCCTCAATATCACTCGCCTGCAAACGGGCAACCAGCTTATCTAACGCTACTGCCGAAATATCCATGCCCTGCGCCGGACTGACTTGCCCCATCAGAACAAAATACAGACCATCATGACAATTGGCCGCCTCCATACTAGAGACATCCGCCGGCATATGCACAATCATCAAGCGGCTTTTCTCGCGTTTTTCGTCTGCACAAATTTCACACAAATCGCCTTCGCAAAATGTGTTACACAGCCGACAATGCTGCACCTGCCTCAAGGCAAACTGCAAAGCATCCACCAACTCCTGCGCTTCTTCGCGTTTGTACTGTAAAAGCTGGTAAGCCATGCGTTGTGCGGATTTCGGGCCGACATTGGGCAGAATTTTTAATGCATTAATCAAGCGGACAAAGGCATCAGGATTTTTACTCATGATTTCAGACGGCCTTTAAAAAGATAGCTAAAAATAAGAAAACAGCCGGAATTCATCCGGCTGCCCTACTCTAATATTCTGCTTATTCGGCAGCATTATTAACTTGTTGTGCACCTTGCGTACGATCGATTTTCTTACCCAAATACTGGAGCAAGGCATCGAAAACATTGGCAGAAAGCTGCTGAACCAAAGCCTGTTTAGCAGCCGGAATCTGTGAATCGGCATTTTCAGGAGCAGAAACGCTCTGAACTTCCATAATCACCGGCGCAGGCATACCTTCCAACAATGTATACGCAGGTTTGCCGCCGACAGGACGCGCTTTCAGCAAAGCTGCATAAGCCTCCGGAGGCATGGTTTTACGTGCATCTTGTGCGCTCAATTGAGAAACAGGCGACCATTGAACATCGGCAGCTTTACCGGCTTTCAATGCGGCCAAAGTTTCCTGGGCTTTCTTCTCTGCCAGTTTGGCGGCTTCAGAACGCAGATATGCTGCACGGACAGTGTCTTTAACTTCTGCAAATGGTGCAATTTTCTCTTCGCGCACTTCTTTCGCACGAATGACCCAAACGGTTTCGTTGTTGATGGCGATCACTTCAGAATTGTGTTTTTTCTTCAGTACATCATCACTAAACGCCGCATTAATCAACGTTTCAGGCAAACCGGCTTCTTTCGCGCCCGCTTTGGTTACCCATTTATCCAGGCTTTCCACTTTCAAACCTGAATTGGCGGCTGCTTTTGCCAAAGAAGATGGATCATTAAAGGTATCTTCACCCAGTTTTTCTTTCGCAGCATTAAAGGCAGAAGCTGCTTTTTTCAGTTTCAAGGCTGCTTCGATACGCGCTTTAGCTTGTTCCAAAGTCGGCTCAGCTTCGACATTCAAAACTTTAATGACGTGATAACCCAAAGACGATTTAACGGTATCGCTGACTTCGCCTTTGCCCAATGCAAATGCTGCTTTATCAAATTCCGGCCCGAAGCCGCTGCCGCCGCTTTTGCTCAGGTAACCCAAGTTGCCGCCTTTGTTGCTGCTGGACAGGTCTTTAGAATACTTAGCCGCCAGTTCGGCAAACGAATCTGGATGTGCTTTAAGCTCCGCAGCCATTTTGTCCACTTCGGCTTTAATTTCCGCATTGCTTGCTTCATCTCCATTAGGCATAACCGGAATGAAAATATGCGCAATTTCGGCTCTTGGCGACAAATCTACGCTTTTGCTGTCGTAAGCTTTTTGTACTTCTTCCGCACTGACGGTTTGTTTGTCAGCCAAATCTTTGATGTTCAAAGCTACATATTCCAGCTTAACGGCTTGAGGAATCAAGTAATCTTTCTTATGCGCTTCATAATATTTTTGCAAAGCCGCATCATCTACTTTGACTTGTGCAGCAAATGCTTCAGGGCTGAACGTAAATGAACGGATGGTACGCGTTGCTTGAGTCAGGTTAATCAACTGACGCGCTTGCGCATCACTGACCAGAGCACCGTTTTGCACCAAATTCAACAGATTTTGCAATTGGAACTGTTCACGGATATCTTCAACGAACTGATCCTCGGTCATCCTGCGTTGATCCAAATATTTCTTGAGCAAATCCTGACTGAATTTACCGGAAGCATCATGGAAATTCGGATCATCCACAATAACTTGCTTGATTTGTTCCTGAGACACAGCGATGCCCATCAGCTTGGCGCCCTGCTTCAGGTAAGCTCTTTGCAATAAAGATTGGAATATCGCATCACGCGAAGGCGCATTATTGCCGGCAGCCTGCTCGTTTTGTATCGCAATCTGTAAAGCGTGTTCGCTGACTTTCTCATCCCCGACTTTAACAATGTAATCAGAACCCGGCGAAGACAAATTATTGGCACCGAATCCGATAAAGGTCAGACCGATGATACCTAAAACAATCTGGGCGGGTGTTTTATATTTTTCAACAATATGGAACATATTTATCCGAAAGAAAAGTTTGGCGTGGCAGACGCAAAATGCTGCCGCAAAAATCTTAAAATCCTGAAAACAGGCTCAAAGCGCGTATTGTAACGTATTTTTTCGAGGCTTGCTTTTTCAGACGGCCTAAAAACCTAAAAATGCCTTATCCGAAAATTTCCTGATACGCTTCTACTGAAAATCCGATATGAACCTGTCCTTCTTTGACCAATACAGGCCGCTTGATGATACTGGGATTCTCCACCATTAAAGCAATCGCCCCTTCTTTTGTGGCGGCAGATTCTTGCGCATCTTTATCCAACTTGCGCCAAGTCGTGCCTCTTTTATTGAGCAAAATTTCCAAAGCCGCCTGCTCCAGCCAGCCATCAATCAATTCGGCAGTCGGGGCATTTTTCTTAAAATCTACAAACTCAAACTCGATGCCGTTTTCCGCCAACCAACTGCGCGCTTTTTTAACCGTATCGCAATTGGGAATACCGTACAGTTTTATCATCTTATTTATCCTTGGTGTTATTCATAAAATCACAAATTCAGGCCGTCTGAAAATTTTCAGACGGCCTGAATTGAATGCCACTTATTTCTTAGCAGCTTTCTTCACTTTAATCTTCACACTTTTACCTTGAGCATTATTTTTACGCCCGGCTTTGACAGAAGCTGTTTTCGCCTGCGCTTTTTTCTTGCTTGCGGCTTTAGGTTTGCTTGGCTTGACCGGCTTAGAAGCAGGTTTACTTTTCACCTTGCTCTTCTTTGCCTTCACAGGAGTAGCCAACGCTTCATCAATTTCTTTAGCGGAAAGTTTACGCTTACGCTTTTCGACAGGCTTGTCAGCAGCTGTCGGCTTACTCACAGGTTTTGCTTTTCTACCGCCGCGTTTCTTACCGACTGAACCGCCGCTGATTAAGGTCAAATCAATCTTACTGGTATCCAAATCAGCACGCGCGACTTTTACAGTAACCGTATCGCCCATGTTGAAACGGACACCGCTGCGTTCGCCCTCAATCGCCATAATTTCAGGACGGAAGTTGAAATAATCCTCTCCCAAGTCGCTGATGTGTACCAAACCGTCGATATGAATGTCGTCCAAGGTTACAAAAATACCGAAACTGGTCATGCCTGAAATCTTACCACTGAAGACTTCGCCGACTTTGTCGCGCATATAATAAGTTTTCAGCCAGTTTTCCACATCGCGGCTGGCATCATCGGCTCGGCGTTCGCAGAAAGAGGTATGCACGCCCAAAGCCTCCCAGGTTTTATTGGGCTGGTAAGTTTGTCCGTTCAACACAGCCTTAATGGCACGATGAACCGTCAAATCCGGATAACGGCGGATAGGCGAAGTAAAGTGTGCATATGCGCTATAAGCCAGACCAAAGTGACCGTCGCAATGCGGCTCATAAACCGCCTGCTGCATAGAACGCAACATCATCACTTGCAACAACTCCGCGTCCGGACGGTTTTTAAATTGTTCGGCAAGCGCAGCATAGTCTTTCGGCGTCGGATTATCGCCGCCACCCAAACTCAACCCCAGCAAACCAAGCTGCTCGCGTAAGGTGGCCAATTTTTCGGGAGTCGGGCCCAAGTGATTGCGGAATAAAGCCGTATGTTTGTTTTTTAACAAAAATTCTGCCGCGCAAACATTCGCCGCCAACATACATTCTTCAATCAATTTGTGCGCATCATTGCGGACAACAGGAACGATCTTGTCGATTTTACCGTTGTCGTCGAAAATCATCTGAGTCTCAACGCTCTCAAACTCAACCGCGCCACGCTCGAAACGTTTTTTCTGCAAGATTTTAAATAACTTATACAGGGTATCGATTTGCTGCTTAAACGGATAATCCTGGCCGTCTGAAATCCAATCCCAAACCTGATTGTAAGTCAGTCGCGCATGCGAACGCATTACTGCCGGATAGAAACGGTATTCCTTGATATTGCCGGCATAGGTAATCACCATATCGCACACCATACACAGGCGTTCGACATCAGGATTGAGCGAGCAGATACCGTTGGACAACTTCTCCGGCAGCATCGGAATCACGCGGCGTGGGAAATACACGCTGGTACTGCGTTCCTGAGCATCCACATCAATCGCATCATCAGGGCGGACATAATGACTGACATCGGCAATCGCCACCACCAAACGGTAATTGCGGCCGATTTTTTCAGCAAAAACCGCATCATCAAAGTCCCGCGCAGTTTCTCCGTCAATGGTTACCAGAGGCAAATCGCGTAAGTCCACGCGCCCTTTCAAGTCGGTTTTACGCACATGATCGGGAATTTTCTTCGCAGCTTTGACACATGCTTCGCTGAATTGATGAGGCAAATGGTGCTTGCGTACAGCGATTTCGATTTCCATACCGCTGTCGGCATAATCGCCCAACACTTCAATCAGCTTAGCCACTGCAGGACGATGCGCTTCAGGATACGTCTCAATTTCAGCCACAATCACTTGACCGGATTGCGGTTTAAATTGCGCCACACTTTCAGGCTCTAACACGATACTTTGACTCAAACGCTTGTCTTCGGCTTCCAAAATGGCCACGCCGCGATCCATATAAAAACGGCCGACCACTTTGGACTGCGCACGCTCCACCACATCTAAAACCGTACCTTCACGACGGCCTCTGCGGTCAATACCGGCAGGACGCACGGTAACAATATCCCCATGCATCACGCCGCGCATCTGACGTTCATACAAAATAAAATCACCCTCGCCTGTCGGCGTTAGCGGCACGGCAAAACCAAAGCCGTCTTTATGAGCCTCGACACGGCATTTAACCAATGCCAATTTTTCTGCAGCACATACCGCGCCACGTCGGTTGATCAACACCTGACCATCGCGCGCCATCGCTTTTAGACGGCGTTCGAAGAATTCATATTCATCTTCTGCAATCGACAATTCATGTGCCAAAGCTTCGATTTTTGTCGGCACACCTTTTTGTTCCAATAATTCAATGACCCATTCACGGCTGGGCAACGGATGAGCGTAACGTTGTTTCTCCCGCTCCAAATATGGGTCTTTTTCTCGTAAATTTAAAGATTTAGTATTTTTGTTCATTTTGATAGTTGACATTCTTTTTTTAAAATATATAATAGCTGCTTCTTCGCAGTTCAGGTAGTCAACTCTACCTTAAATTGAAGAATAAAGCAAAGCCCAGGTGGCGGAATTGGTAGACGCGCTAGCTTCAGGTGCTAGTGTCCTCACGGGCGTGGAAGTTCGAGTCTTCTCCTGGGCACCAAGTAATTTGGTGCTTCTTTGCTTAAGAAAATTTAAATTGCCCAGGTGGCGGAATTGGTAGACGCGCTAGCTTCAGGTGCTAGTATCCTCACGGGTGTGGAAGTTCGAGTCTTCTCCTGGGCACCACTGATAAATCAATCAGTCAAGTTTTCACATTATTCTGAATAACAAGTCAGGGTAATAGTCCACAGAGAGGTGGATGAGTGGTTTAAGTCGCACGCCTGGAAAGCGTGTATACGTGAATAGCGTATCGAGGGTTCGAATCCCTTCCTCTCTGCCAGATCCTAAAGACACCAGCTAACGGTGTCTTTTTTCATATCCGCCCTTCTTAAAAATATTACACTACACTTTTATTTCTATTACCCTCTAATCAGAAACCTGCCACTCATTCTTATCTTATACTAAACCTCAATGATTAAAGACCGTCTGAAAGTTTTCAGATGGCCTCTCTTAAAACCTACCAAATCCCAAACCATTGTTTATCAGACTGCTTTTTATTACCGTTCTGCTGCTCGTGGTTTTGACGGCGAAATTGCCAAGGTGCTTGCGGATTATCTTTTTTCCATAAGCCTTTACGTTTTTCCTTGGCTTGTTTTTGTGCGGCCGAATAGTCGGTGTAAGCAGTTTTACTCTGTTGTTTTTTAGCATAACTTTCATAATGCCATGCGGCGCCATCCCGTATCTGCATCAAATTCAAGTCAATCGTGCCGACTGATACTTGGGCAACTTCGCGCTGGTAGCGGTCGGCTTCAAACACGCGGACTTTGGCTTTTTTATGCAATGCGGCATCAATCAAATTGTCTCGTGATTGCGTACCATAGGCTTGATTGATTTCCGGCGCATCGATATAGGCCATACGGATTTTGTGTTTCCTGCCGTCGCTATCGATAATGTGCATGGTATCGCCATCATGGATTTTGATGATTTTTCCGTTGTATGTATAGGATTGTCGCGATGACTTTTGTTTTTGTTCCGGTTTGGGTTTAGCTTCGGCTTTGGTGTCAGATGTGGCTTTGACAACATTTTCCCCTAGCCATTCATTGACCTTTTCCAAACCGATATTGTCGCTTTGTGCCAATGTTGCGGCAACGCTTACCCCGGTACGAATCAACTCAGTATCGCGTGAGCTGTAACCAAGCGCGCCCAACACGGATAAAACAACGGGCAACCATTTTATAATTTTACTGATTTGCATATTTTGCCAAATTGAAGGCCGTCTGAAAGACCTGATGCACTTTCAGACAGCCTTTTAAGATTGATTAATCTCCATTAATCCTGACAAGGCAGGATGACTTTTGCACCTTCTGCCGTACCCAAAACCAACACATCGGCGGCATCGCGGGCAAAAATACCGTTTTCGAGTACGCCGGTGATTTTATTGATTTCGTCTTCCATTTTCAGGGCTTGATCGATATTGAGGCCGTAAACATCAACGATTTGGTTGCCATAGAAAGTAGTATAGCCGACACGCAACTCAGGCTGTCCGCCCATCACAAGCAGTTTGCGCGACACCAGCGAACGGGCATTTTCAACCACTTCTACCGGCAATGGGAATTTGCCCAAACGGGAAACATATTTGCTCTCATCGGCGATACAGACAAATTTATCGGATGCACTAGCCACGATTTTTTCGTTCAAATGCGCACCGCCGCCGCCTTTAATCATTTGCAACGCGTGGTTGACTTCGTCTGCGCCGTCAACATAAACCGCCAAACCCATCACATCATTCAGTGAAACTTCTGGAATTTCGTATTTTGCCAAAAGCTCGCTGGATTTTTTGGAAGTAGATACGGCGCCCTTGATTTTCTTACCGCTTTTACCCAAAGCTTCGATAAAAAAGTTAATAGTAGAGCCGGTACCGATACCGATGTATTCGTTTTCAGGAACAAATTCCACCGCTTTCTCGGCGGCAATGCGTTTGAGTTCGTCTTGAGTTGCCATGTTGTCAGTCTTTCGGTTTGAATGATGAAACGATTTTAAGCCCTTAGGCTTTAATCATCAATACTGCCGCTTGTGCTTCAATGGCTTCCATACGCCCCAGATAGCCAAGTTTTTCGTTGGTTTTGCCTTTGATGTTGACGCAGTTTTCAGGCAAGCCTAAATCTGCGGCAATATTGGCGCGCATTGCCGGAATATGTGGCGCAAGTTTGGGTTTTTGCGCAATTACGGTCGTATCGACATTAACCACCTTCCAACCCAATTCCTGCACACTTTGATAAGCCTCGCGCAACAGCACACGGCTGTCGGCATCTTTGAATTCGGCTGCAGTATCAGGAAAATGGCTGCCGATATCGCCCAAACCTGCCGCACCCAACAGGGCATCAGTAATCGCATGCAAAAGCGCATCGGCATCTGAATGACCCAGCAAGCCTTTTTCAAACGGAATGTTGACGCCGCCGAGTATCAAATCTCGGCCTTCAACCAACTGATGGACATCGTAGCCCTGTCCGACACGAATATTCATGTTTGTTTCCTTAAATAATGGGTTTTGATTGTTCAGACGGCCTGGAGCAACAATCTGACAATGTATTCGTCTTGCGGCAGCGTCAATTTTAAATTGCGCGTATCGCCCTGCACCAAGCGCGGCCTGATACCCAGTTTTTCAACCGCTGACGCTTCATCCGTAATCTCACTCAAATCATCAACCGATAAGGCGCGATTTAATAAGGCCGTCTGAAAAAGCTGCGGCGTTTGCGCCTGCCATAATCCTGCGCGTGCAACGGTTTCATCAATATGGTGACTGCCGTCTGCCCGCTTGAGCGTATCAGCCACTGGTATGGCCAGAATGCCGCCTTCATCATTTTCACCTGCCTCATCAAGCAAACGCGTTAACGCTTCGGCAGGCAGGCAACAGCGCGCGGCATCATGAACCAAAATATTGTCTTGTGCCTCGGCCAAACCTTGCTCCAATAAAACGGACACACCATTGCGTACCGTTTCGGCACGACTTGCACCGCCCACTCGGAAGACATGCACTTTCTCAGACACAGCCGTCTGAAAAACCGAATCTTCCGGCGAAAGAATAACGGCAATTAAATCTATGCGTGGGTGTTGCTCAAAAATTTCTATGGTGTGTTGCAATACGGTTTTACCATTGATTTCAACATATTGTTTGGGTTTTCCTGCGCCAAATCGCGCCCCGACACCGGCAGCAGGAATCAAAGCGATATTGCGGCGCATCATGCTGACGCTCCGGCATCGGCCTCATCCGGCGTTTCAGCCTTGCGCCATACGCACGCTTCGCCCAAATCGTCCAAATATTTTTCATGTGCGGCCAGCTCGTCCGCATCGGCTTTGATGACTTTCAATTGCGATGTACGTTTGGTTTCGGCAATAATGGTTGGTTTGACTTCGCCCTCTTCTTCCGCCTCACCGCCCATCAGGTCGAACTGCTGACGCGTCATGGCAAGATAGACTTCACCCAAAAGCTCGCAGTCGATTAGCGCGCCGTGCAAGACACGTTTGCTGCGGTCAACGGAAAAGCGGTTACACAAGGCATCCAAGCTTGCCTTTTGCCCCGGAAACATTTCACGCGCCATGGCCAGCGTGTCGGTCACTTTACAACCCAGTTCCTCAATAGAAGGCAGCCCCATGCGGCGGAATTCCATATTCAGGAAGCCGACGTCAAACTTGGCGTTATGGATAATCAGCTCTGCACCACGTATAAAGTCGGCAATCTGTTTACCCACTTGGGCAAACGGCGGCGCATTCTTCGCTTCCAATACTTCAATCGTCAAACCATGCACCTTCGCCGCTTCCTCCGGCATATCGCGTTCGGGATGGACATATAAATGAAGGTTGGAGTCGGTCATTTGGCGGTTGATCATTTCCAAGCCGGCAAATTCGACCAGACGGTCGCCGTTTTCAGGATAAAGGCCCGTGGTTTCCGTATCGAGGATAATCTGACGTTGGCTCATGGTTGGTGGTTTCTGCAATTATCAAAACGTCCTGAATCATACTGAAGGCCGTCTGAAATGTATAGTCAGCAAAACTTTAGCTGCTTTTTCAAATGCCCTTTTAACGCTGGATTTGTTCAGACGGCCTTTATTCTTTTTTCATCTATTGGCCGTCTATTACTCCAATTTTGAGTAGAAAACCCAATTTCTACAAAAATTTTTAAATTTAATTTCTTTAATAATGAATACCTTACTTATTATTTAAATAATAGGAACAATTATCATTTGCAAATTTAAAAAATCTCCGTATAATACAACCCATCGAAACAAAACAACCGCACAACAGAATGAAAGGAGAAGAAAATGCCCGAAAGTATTTTTAAGCAAGTCTCCCTTGATATTCTGAGACTGCACCAACAAGCCATCCGCTCTTTGATCGCCACCAAGTGTTGCGACGAATGCGAAGTACATGACGCAGTATTCATTACTTTAGATGGCCGATATTATGTTTGGCTTCCTTGCATGGGCAAATCGCCCCAATCAGAAACCGGCATCCTGCTGATTGAAGATGAAGACGGCAATACACGCTTGAGCTGGGTTGCCGATACACGCGAAGTCAAGCAAAAAGACAGTCTGTACAACCGCGTTGTTTCCGCTCTGCAACGAAAAATGCAGCGCACGAAAAACAAGTTCATCCAGTCGGCAAACGCCCGATTGCTCGAACTCACGCCTCAGCAAGGCCGTCTGACGACAAACAGCAAAGATTTCTCGCTTTCACCACATGACTTGATGAAAGCACTTTATCCGGCAACACATCAAATAGGAGAATTTGCCCTGTAACAGTTTTTGGTAGTGGTTTGTGTTCCTTTTGCGCCCCTTAACATTTTAAAGGGGCGATTTTTTTGCCCCTACTTTTCAGACGGCCTAAACATCGGTTTTCCAGTACAATAAAGGCCGTCTGAACATTTCCTACTTTTCAACCAACCATGCAACTGCTCAAATACATCCAATCACAAGGCCTCGGCAGCCGCAAGCAATGCCAATGGCTGATAGACAATGACTGCATTGCCATTAACGGCGAAATCCATAATCGTGCCAAAGACGATATTGACCCGTCTCAAGTGCACACCCTGTCTGTTGACGGCGAAGAGATTGCCGCCGTACCCATGCCCTATTTCTACATTTTGCTTCATAAGCCTGCAGATTACGAGACTTCGCACAAACCCCAGCAATATCCAAGCATCTTTAGCCTGTTTCCCGACCACATGCGCAATATCGATATGCAGGCAGTCGGCCGCTTGGATGCAGACACAACCGGCATTATTCTGATTACCAACGACGGGCAATTTAACCACCGCGTTACCTCGCCCAAACACAAAGTTCCGAAGCTCTACCGCGTCACTTTGAAACATCCTGCCGACGATACCCTTTGCACCACACTCAAAAACGGCGTCCTCCTGCATGACGATAATGAAACCGTCGCCGCAGCCGAAGCAGTATTAGCCGCCCCAACCACATTGATGATGACCATTACCGAGGGTAAATACCATCAGGTCAAACGCATGGTTGCAGCCGCAGGCAACCGTGTCGAGCAGCTCCACCGTGAGAAATTCGGCGACTGGAATGTCGATGATTTGGCCGCAGGAGAATGGAAATTCATCCAAATCTAAAAAAAATTCCAAATTTTTTCGATCATTTTTTAAACAATATAGATTTTTTATTTATTTAAAATCAAATATCTAAACCTTGTTATTTTTATTTAACGAAATTTAACACTGTAAAGACTGAACTATTGTATAATTCGCCTGTCTGAGTAACACTTGCTTCGAAAGAAGTGAGTAAGTGAGTAAGACGTTTTCCCCGTAATGTGTTTGGCCATCTATACTTTCCCCTTAG
>NZ_JBQCTZ010000074.1:0-8532 GCF_051963715.1 Neisseria sp. P0001.S005
GAACTCGCGACCTCAACCTTGGCAAGGTTGCGCTCTACCAACTGAGCTATTCCCGCTCTGATATTTGTTGCTTCGTATATCGAAGAAGAAGCAATTATTATGGATTTAATCGTGTGCGTCAAGTGTTTTGTTTTTATTTTTTCAAAAAATTTATTTGAATTCTTTCCATGCCATTTTCAGGTAGTAGCACATAGACCAGATGGTCAATACAGATGCTATAAACATCAATATGTTACCAATGAGATAGAAAGGGTCGTTATATTTGTCCGTGCCGATAAGCAGAAGGAAGATGGCGATCATTTGGGCAGTGGTTTTGAATTTGCCGATAGTGGCCACTGCAACGCTGCCGCGTTTACCCATTTGTGCCATCCATTCGCGCAAGGCGGAAATGGTAATTTCCCGGCCGATAATAATCATGGCGAAGATGGCGTATGTTCTGCCAAGGCTGACGAGCAGGAGCAGGGCAACTGCGACCATGAGTTTGTCGGCAACAGGGTCAAGGAATGCGCCAAAGTCGGAAGTTTGTTTCCAGCGGCGTGCCAAAAAGCCGTCGAACCAGTCTGTAATAGCTGCAAGTGCAAAGATGATGGCGGCTGTCCAGTTGACGGTTTGTGGTTGAATCCATGTGTTCGGCAAATAGAATAGGATGGTGAACACGGGGATTAATAGGACGCGCATCCAGGTAAGTAAAATAGGTATGTTCCAAGGCATGGTTTGGGACCTTTTGGACGATGTGTCGGATTGTCCATTATAGCTTATTTGTTCGCCGGGCTTTTTTGAGTGTTGTTTTTTTGCCGACAAGTAACGTGGGCAAAGGGCTTTGTTATGCGGGTTGTGAAGGAAGTCTGCTAAGGCCGTCTGAAAAATGGATTGTTGAGGGGTATAAATGTTTTTGGGTAGGTAAGTGGCTGCAAAATAGTGGGCAACGAGGTCGGCTTGCTGCTCAATATTGAGCTGGTTGAAGTGAGGCAAAGGCATGGGATAGGCGTAAGCTTTGCGTTTCCTATATCCGCCTTTGAGCATAATGAATAAACCGGATAACCAAACTTTGTGACCGCGCTGGTGTTGCCAGACATGTGTCAGCTCATGAATCAGCCAGATTTTGTAGGCGATGCCGGCTTGAGTGAAATCATCAGGGCAGTGTTTGCGCGGGAAATATATATTTCCATTGGGGGCTATAGCGGTATTGGGGTTGGGCAGGAGGGGGATGCCGCGATATATTTTAATGCGGTTGAAGTCTATGCCGTCGGCAAAAACCTGTTTTGCCATACGGACTTCGTTTTCGGTCAGTCTGCGCCAATTGGAAAAAATCATATTTTAAAGAATGATAGAGGGTAACAAGATATTCAGGCCGTCTGAAAGGTTTCAGACGGCCTGAACATGGGATTTATTGTTCTTCTGAAGCAGCTTGTTTGCCGTTGTCGAACAATTTGTCCATAGGCGTCAGATTGACTGCGTTGCCTTGGCTGACTATCCATTTGTTTTCAACACGCCACACGCCTGATGTATCTTCAACACGCAAATACCAATGGTTGGTTTTGTGGAGAGGTTTGAAGATGGCTTCGTATTCCATGCGGCCGTTTTGTGGCTCAGACGTTATGGCGCGCAGCTTGACGGTTTGGTCGTCGGCTTTTCGCGTCGGGTGCATCAGCAGCAGGTTTAATGGATGTTTGGCATCGAATTGTCCGCTGACGAATATTTTGGCGGCATTCATATCCGGACTGATTAAAACCTGCACCTGAATCTGCCGTTTAACGGCTTCTTCATCGCGGTGAAGCTGGATTTCGATGTGTTTGCCGTCTTTATAGTAATCGTCGGAAACCAAGTCTGTCGTGTGTTCTTTTGCGACGAAGAACATGGAAACGCTGGCGATAACGACAAAGATTGGACCTGCCATCAGCACCCAAGGCCAAGTGTGTTTATACCAAGGCTTAGTAGAATTGGGTTGGGACACCGTTGTTATTCTCCAATAAAGGTTGCTTTTTCATTCAAGACAGTTGGTTCGGCATCAGCGGCATCGGTTTCACGATATGTGAAAGTAAATTCAATCGGCTGGCTGCCTTTTTCGGCATACTCAGGAATGGTGGACACTTGAACCGGAATGGTCACGGTTTCGCGTGGCGCAATTTTAATACCGTTTTCTGGCAAGCCGGTCAAGGCGATATCATCAAAACCTTTGACTGTTGCAGTAACAGTCTGCTCATGTTCACTCTTATTAATGATGCGCAGGTTGTAGGCATTTTCCAACCAGCCTTGGCTGTTTTCGCGCACCATCACGCCGCGGTCTTTCAGAATATCCACTTCGACCATTTTACGGGTGGAAATGCCGGTTAAGAAAGCAATAATAACCACAAACAATACTGCACCATAACCTGCAACGCGAGGGCGTTTCAGACGTTTTTTGATGTCGCTTTCAGGGTATTCATGCTCCATTGCGCCTTCGGTAGTGTAACGGATCAGGCCGCGAGGATAACCCATTTTGTCCATGATTTCGTCACAAGCGTCGATACAGGCTGCACAACCGATACATTGGTATTGCAAACCGTTTCGGATGTCGATGCCGACAGGGCAGACCTGTACGCACATGGCACAGTTGATGCAGTCACCCAAGCCGCTTTCTTCTTTATTGGCAGTTTTCTTACGGGCGCCACGAGGTTCGCCGCGTTCGGTATCGTAAGAAATAATCAGTGTGTCTTTGTCGAACATTGCACTTTGGAAGCGTGCATAAGGACACATGTGCAGACACACTTTTTCGCGCATAATGTGGGCGAAGAAGAAGGTCATAAATCCGTAAAATGCTGCGGCAAACATTGCGCCGCTGCCTGCCGCCCCGGTAAACAGGGCTGGAACAAATTCACGGATTGGATTAAACCAGCCTGCGAAAGTAATACCTGTCCATGCGCAGAAGAGGAAAATCAACAGGGCTTTGGTGGCTTTAATGCGGATTTTAGTAAAGTTCCAAGGCGATTTTTCCAGTTTTAAACGTTTGTTGCGGTCGCCTTCAACCAAGTTGTCGATCCAAAGCATGATTTCGGTGTAAACCGTTTGCGGGCAAGAGTAGCCGCACCACAAACGACCGGCAATGGTTGTCCACCAAAACAGTCCGAAAGCACAAATCATCAGCAGCAGGGCAAGGTAAATCAAATCGCCCATGCCCAGTGACAGGCCGAAAATGAAAAAATGACGGTCAGGGATATTGAATAAAACTGCCTGACGGCCACTCCAGTTAAACCATGGAATCACATAAAACACAAATTGCGTGGCCAATACGGCGGCAATACGCAATTTGGCAAACCGGCCTTCTGCTTTTTTCGGATGGATGCGTTCGCCTTCAGGGTGGATCTGGATAACGCTGGCTCTTGGATTGAATGTTTTGGGAGGAGCGGTTTTGGCAGGTTTGTCTGCTGAGGAGGGAGTGTTTTCAGCTTGGTTTTCGGGTGACATAATCAGTGTTCCTTAATCGAAGTGCACACAAGCCTTTTGTCATGGTAGTAGTTTGATGTGAGTATTTTCAGACGGCCTTGGGCGTGCATATAAAATCATAACATTTGACTCTATGCAAAGCAAAAGCAGGGCTTGGTCTTAACAATAGTTGCGGTACTCCTGCCTCATACAAGGCCGTCTGAAAAGAGCAGTATTCAAAGACTTACGGAATAAGCGCAGGTTTATACTTATAGTGATTTCCTATTTATCCGATAAAAAATTTACAACATACTGTTTCAAAACGAAATAACAGTTAATATCATCTATCCCGTCCGTTTCAGACGGCCTATTGGAGATCATGCCGTCTGACAATGCAAATATCAAAGGCTATTCTTGAAAGCACGGCTGATTCAGGCGATAATCGGCACACCTTTTTTCATATTTCCAATCTTGTCCAAGGAAGGTCAAACCATGTCTCAACTGGCAAACGCAATCCGTTTCCTCTCAGTCGATGCCGTACAAAAAGCCAACTCAGGCCACCCCGGCGCACCTATGGGTATGGCGGAAATGGCGGAAGTATTGTGGACGAAGTTTCTCAATCATAACCCTGCCAACCCTAAATTCTACAACCGTGACCGCTTCATCCTTTCCAATGGGCACGCGTCCATGCTGCTGTACAGCCTGTTGCACCTGACTGGCTACAACGTATCCATCGAAGACTTGAAAAACTTCCGCCAATTGCACAGCAAAACCCCCGGCCACCCCGAATACGGTTACACCGATGGCGTGGAAACCACGACCGGCCCGTTGGGACAAGGTATTGCTAATGCTGTAGGCATGGCTTTGGCCGAAAAAATCTTGGCTGCCGAATTTAATAAAGACGGTTTGAACATCGTTGACCACCACACCTACGTCTTCATGGGTGACGGTTGTATGATGGAAGGCGTATCGCATGAAGCCTGTTCGCTTGCCGGTACTTTGGGCTTGGGCAAACTGATTGTTTTATATGATGACAACAATATTTCCATCGACGGTAAAGTGGACGGATGGTTTACCGAAAATATTCCGCAACGTTTTGAAAGCTACGGCTGGCACGTGATTCCAAATGTAAACGGTCATGACACTGATGCCATTCAGACGGCCATTGAAGCGGCCAAAACCGAAACTGGCAAACCTTCCCTGATTTGCTGCAAAACCTTAATCGGTAAAGGCAGCGCCAACAAAGAGGGTAGCCACAAAACCCACGGCGCACCTTTGGGCGCGGACGAGATCGAAGCCACGCGCAAACATTTGGGTTGGGCTTATCCTGCGTTTGAAATTCCGCAAGAAATCTATGCAGCATGGGATGCAAAAGAAAAAGGCGCGAAACTTGAGGCCGAATGGAACGAACTCTTCGCTCAATATCAAGCCAAATATCCTGTAGAAGCTGCAGAATTCGTGCGCCGCATGGATAAAAAACTGCCTGAAAATTTCGATGCTTACGTTCAAGCCGCATTGAAGGAAGTGTGCGCCAAAGCCGAAACCATCGCTACCCGTAAAGCCAGCCAAAACAGCATCGAAATCTTGGCAAAAGAGCTGCCTGAATTGGTGGGCGGTTCTGCCGACTTGACTCCGTCCAACCTGACTGACTGGTCAAACAGCGTTTCCGTTACCCGCGAACATGGCGGCAACTATATTCACTACGGCGTGCGTGAGTTCGGCATGGGCGCAATCATGAACGGCCTTACCCTGCATGGCGGTGTGAAACCATTCGGCGCGACTTTCCTGATGTTCAGCGAATACGAGCGTAATGCCTTGCGCATGGCTTCACTGATGAAAATCACCCCTGTATTTGTGTTCACCCACGATTCCATCGGTTTGGGCGAAGACGGTCCTACCCACCAACCTATCGAGCAAACTGCCACTCTGCGCCTGATTCCGAATATGGATGTATGGCGTCCATGTGATACCGTTGAATCTTTAGTGGCATGGTCTGAAGCTGTTAAAGCGGCCGACCACCCGTCCAGCTTGATTTTCAGCCGTCAAAACCTGAAATTCCAAGCGCGTGATGAGCAACAGCTGAACGACATCAAACGCGGTGCTTATGTAATCAGTGAAGCTCAAGGCAATGCACAAGCTGTTGTAATTGCTACCGGTTCTGAAGTTGAATTGGCTCTGGAAGCGCAAAAAGTATTGTCAGAACAAGGTATTGCCGTACGCGTTGTTTCCATGCCTTCTACCAATGTATTCGACCGCCAAGACGCCGCCTATAAAGCCGCCGTTCTGCCGGAAGGTTTGCCACGCGTAGCCGTAGAGGCCGGACATGCCGACGGTTGGTATAAATACGTCGGTTTGAACGGTGCAGTGGTTGGTATCAACCGCTTCGGTGAGTCTGCACCTGCTGATTTGCTGTTCAAAGAATTCGGTTTTACCGTAGGCAATGTGGTTGCCACTGTTAAATCCGTTTTGTAAATCAGATTTTTGATTGAGATAAAAAGGCCGTCTGAAATTTCAGACGGCCTTTTTTCTAGGTCGTATCGTTTGGATTTGCGAATACGTTGAGTTGTAATTCAAATAGAAACGCTTTAATCAGTATCATTTCCAAGTATGTGGGGAATTGCTTTTAATTTAGCAACTATTTTTCAAATGTCTATTTCTTAGAATTTCGGACGGCCTCCCACCTGTGTAGGAAAAAAGGTTGATTGAAACGGCATGTTTTGTTCCTATCCCTTTTGAACTAAAACTGTTTCTCCACACTGATGAATGTCTGCATATTCTTGCGGGAATAGAAGCCGCTCATATTGCTGTCGATTTTCAGATAACGTAAATTCAAATGCGGCACCAAGCCTTTCCATGCAAATTTGTTGTGCCAAATAGAGGCATTTGCCTGATATTCATGGTCTTTTCGGGTCAGGCGGTACACCAGGCTACCCGGTGCATCAAAGGTGCGGCGGGCGTAGCGCAGGTTGGTACGGATGCCGAATCCGTTCTCAAACGCTTTCGCCGCACCAAAGCGTATACCTTTGCGTACGGATGCCTGCTCCGCTTCTTTGGTCATGTCATGCGACCAGTCCACGCCTCCGTAAATCAGCCAGTTTTTCGGCGCAGAGTATGCCAGCGTTGCGCCCGCCAGCGGCATATGGCTGTTGTAACGCGCTGCTGAATCGCTGTTCCGATAGTATTTTTTGATATAACCTGCATTGAGCGAGAGCCGCCATTTTTCGTTCAGACGACGTGAAAAGTCGGTATGGATACCGGTTTCACGATTATAGCGTTTGCCGCCCAGCCAGTTTTGCTCGGCAAACGGTACAACCCCGAAAGATTGCACCGCCGAACGGTTTTTATAGCCTGCCGCCAAGCGCAGGCTTTGCTCGTTAAAATCCTGATTGTCCCAATAATGCACGCCGTCGCCGCTCAGGTTGCCGTAAACAAAATGATGCCCGCCCATGTTGATTTCGCGCGATACACCGGCGCCGTAGCGGATACCGTGCGCCTTTTGCGGTAGGCTATCAGCGGTTTTATTCCAGCGTCTGCCGTTCCATTCTATAACGCGCTCGGACGAGGCATTGTTCACATTATCGGTCTGCTCGTATTGCAGCGAAACATCAGGCTGCCAGTTTTGCGCAGATTCAATGGAAGCAAGATAGCGGTCGGCAAGTTGCTGCATGGGCGGCTGCAAATCCGGTTTTGCACGTTTCAATTCTGCCTTTGCCTCGCGGTACTGCTTGTTTTCAAACATCATGACGCCCAAATCGAAACGCGGATACGCCAAATCGGGATGTTTCTCCAAAATGCCGCGATAGAGCGAGACAGCTTCATCATGCCGCAACTGACTGCGCCGTAACGCTCCTAAAGCATAATCGTATAAAATGGCATCACGGTTGGGCGCGGCTTTATATTGCGCTAACAAACCTTCCAGCGTCTTCCAGTCCCGTCCGATTAATGCGCGGTTGATCTGTGCTTCCAATGAGGAATCGGCAGAAAGGTTATCTAAAAGCTTCTGTTCTGCGGGTTTGTCGTCAGTAAAATTTTTTGAGGGCGTTTCGCTGTTGGGTTGTTTGTCAAAAAATACAGGTGCAGGTACATGGACAACGGGTGTTTCGGCAAGGGCGGTTGATGTGAAGGAGAATATTAGTAAGATGAGATGGTTTTTATTCATTTTATTCAGTGGGATATGGGTCGTAGGAATATTCTGTCATTGTAAGGATAACACGGTGAAAATGGTCGAAAAGGTCGTCTGAAACGGTTTCAGACGACCTTTTGGCTATATTACATCAATATTAGCGGGAGCCGGCAAAGCCGATCTCACCATTGTTGCGATCATCGACAGTACCGACAATTTCTTCTGCTTCAGGACCGAAGAAGCCGAGTCGGTAGCTGCCACGGTTGGAAGAGCCTTCGATGCCGTGTCCATTAATTATGGTTCCGTCAGTTTCTTTATTGGTGTAGCTCATTTTTTTAATTTCTGCTTCATTCAGATGAATGTCGCTGTCAAGACCTGTAATTTTGCCACTACCTTTTCCGCTGTCGAAGTCAACAGAATAAGCCAATTTTCCTTTCTTATCTCCATCACTTGCAATACCGGAATAGTCGAATTTCCCCGCAGTAGGCAGGTTTTGGGTGGTATAACCTTTAATCAGGATATTGGTATCGTCATCGTCAGCATCCAGCTTTTCTGATTCACCATTAAGTGTTAAGCCGGTGGGCGTAATACCTGCAATCAGGGAATAGTTTTGACGGTAAATATGGGCAACACCGTTTCGGGTAATGGTATGGTCCTGACCTTCTGCCTGTGCAACGACAGTTTCCCGATAGTTTTGGCTGACTAACGTTTTAAGTGGAATACTGGATAAATTAAAATCATTACCACTGCTGGATTGGTTTCCTAAATTTACCTTATAAGATTTGAGAATAACTGCCCCATCAATTTCCTTCTTCTGTGCAAGTTCTCGGATATCTTTATTGGCGGTATTTTTTATACCTTCGTATGAAACTGAAAAATCAACGCGTGGTGTAGCGTTGGCAGAAGAATTATTGTTGCCGGGAGTATTGCTATTGTTGCCGGGAGTATTGCTATTGTTGCCGGGAGTATTGCTATTGTTGCCGGGAGTATTGCTATTGTTGCCGGGA
>NZ_JBQCTZ010000074.1:8632-16745 GCF_051963715.1 Neisseria sp. P0001.S005
GTATTGCTATTGTTGCCGGAAGTATTGCTATTGTTGCCGGAAGTATTGCTATTGTTGCCGGAAGTATTGCTATTGTTGCCGGAAGTATTGCTATTATTGTTGGAAGTATTACTATTATTGTCAGCAGAATTGCCGTTATTCTTCTGGATGCCATTTGATGAACTAGTGATGGATGGAGTGTCATTAGGCTGGTTGTTGCTGCATGCTGCCAGGCTCAGGACGATAATAGTTGCTGTGCTTACTTTTTTGAAAGACATAGATATTTCCTTTGTAATGAGGTGATTGATAATTAAAATGTAGATGTATTATCAAATAGTCATTTAAAAATATCAAGTAAATAATTTACCAAAATAATTAATTTGTTAAATTACGAGGTATTTTGTTATTTTTGGCCATTATATAGATGGAGAATCAGGTGTTAATGACAAAAAAGGTCGTCTGAAAACAGAAATCTCGTTTTCAGATGACCTTTTACCTTTATCCGTCAAACCGCCGCTGTTTCAGGTTTGACCTTGCTTTTCTTAAACTTCAACACGGCTTCTTCTTTTGCTGCATCCCAGTCTATCCGCACAAAACCACCTTCGGCGAGTTTGCCGAATAGGAGTTCGTCGGCGAGCGGTTTGCGGATTTTTTCCTGAATCAGGCGGTTCATCGGGCGTGCGCCCATTTGCGGATCGAAACCTTTTTCCGCCAGATAGTTGCGCAATGCCGGTGTGAATTCGGCTTCGACTTTTTTGTCGAGGAGCTGATGTTCGAGCTGGAGCAGGAATTTGTCCACGACTTTGACGATAATGGGTTCGGACAAGGGTGCAAACGGGATAATCGCATCCAAGCGGTTGCGGAACTCGGGCGTAAAGAGTTTGTTGATTGCCTGCATTTCGTCGCCGCGTTCGCGTTTAGCGGTAAAGCCGAGGCTGGGTCGGCTGAGACTCTCCGCACCTGCGTTGGTGGTCATAATTAGGATGACGTTGCGGAAATCGGCACTCTTACCGTTGTTGTCGGTCAGCTTGCCTGCGTCCATGACTTGTAGGAGGACATTGAAAATGTCGGGGTGGGCTTTTTCGATTTCGTCCAAGAGCAACACGCAATGCGGCTGTTTGTTGACGGCTTCGGTCAAAAGGCCACCTTGTTCAAAGCCGACGTAGCCCGGCGGTGCGCCGATGAGGCGCGATACGGCATGGCGTTCCATGTATTCGGACATATCAAAGCGTTGCAGCGGTACGCCCATCGAGTAGGCAAGCTGTTTGGCAACTTCGGTTTTGCCGACGCCGGTCGGGCCGGAGAAGAGGAAGCTGCCTATCGGTTTGTCGGGTAGGGCAAGGCCGGAGCGCGACATTTTGACGGCGGCAACCAGCGCATCGATGGCATTTTCTTGACCGTAAACCATGTTTTTCAAATCGCGGCCGAGGAATTGCAGCACTTGTTTGTCATCGTGCGACACGGTTTTTTCGGGAATCCGCGCGACTTTGGCGATGACGGTTTCGATTTGCGCTTTGCCGATGACTTTTTTCTGTTTGGATTTAGGCAAAATCCGTTGCGCCGCGCCTGCTTCGTCCATTACGTCGATGGCTTTATCGGGCAGGAAACGTTCGTTGATGTAGCGTGCGGAGAGTTCGGCGGCGGCTTCGAGTGCGCCTTGCGTATAGCGGACTTGGTGGAAATCTTCAAACATCGATTTCAAGCCGCGAAGGATTTGCACGGTTTCGGAAACAGTAGGTTCAACCACGTCGATTTTTTGGAAGCGGCGGCTTAAGGCGTGGTCTTTGTCGAAAATGGTACGGTATTCGTCATAAGTGGTCGCGCCGATACAGCGCAATGAACCTTTCGCCAATGCGGGTTTGAGCAGGTTGGACGCGTCCATTGTTCCGCCGCTGGTGCTGCCCGCGCCGATGATGGTGTGAATTTCGTCGATAAACAAAATGGCGTGCGGGATTTTTTCGAGCTGTTTCAAGACGGATTTGACCCGCGCTTCAAAGTCGCCGCGGTATTTCGTACCTGCCAAAAGCGAACCCATATCCAGCGCATAAACTTCGGCTTCTTTCAGCGCGTCGGGAATGTCGCCGTTGACGATTTGATGTGCCAAACCTTCCGCCAGTGCAGTTTTGCCTACGCCAGCCTCGCCGACCAAAAGCGGATTGTTTTTGCGGCGGCGGCACAGGATTTGTACCAGCCTTTCCATTTCGTGTTTGCGACCAATCAAAGGGTCGATACGGCCGGCTTTGACTTCAGTGTTGAGGTTGACGGTGTAGTCGGAAAGGGAGCCGGTTTTTTGTTCCGCTTCTTCGCCCTCGCGTCCCAGGCCGTCTGAATCATTGCCATCCTCGTCATCGGGCGAGCCATGGGCAATGCAACGCAAGACTTCAAAGCGCGTAATGGATTGCAATTTGAGGAAATAAACGGCATGGCTTTCGGATTCGCTCATCATGGCAACCAAAATATCCAAAGGCTCTACTGCGGCTTTACCGGCAGACTGGGTATGCACCATCGCCCGTTGGATGACGCGTTGGAAGCCTAATGTCGGCTGGGTTTCGACTGTATCCAGAAGATGATCGGGAATTTGTGGCGTATTTTCTGCAACGCTGGCCGCAAGCTGCTCGGACAGGACTTTTAAATCCGCACCACACAGTTTCAAGACGTTCGGTACAGCCGCATCTTCTTCTATCAGCACCAAAAGTAGGTGTTCCAAGCTGATAAACTCATAACGAGCGTTGCGTGCTTCACGGTAGAGCAGTTGCAGGATGTGTTCCAATTCGGGTGAAAGCATGGTTTAAACCTCTTCGACTATACATTTGAGCGGATGCCCTTCAGCTTTGGCACGTTCCATGACCTGATGTTGCTTGGTCTGGGCAATATCGCGCGTGTAGGTGCCGCACAGGCCTTTGCCTTCGTGGTGCACCAGCAACATAACGGCCACGGCCTGTTCCTGTGCAAGCATAAAGACTTCGGTCAGGATTTCGACGACAAATTCCATGGTAGTGTAATCGTCGTTCAATAAAAATACGCCGTAACGTTTCGGCGGCTGTGTGTTGATATCGCTGAGCAGGGTATCGGATTGGTGGTCGGTATTCGGATGGTTCATAATCTTGGGTTTCAGTTTTCAGACGGCCTGTTTTAGAGTGTAAACCGTTTTCTGTTGTATTTCGGCAATTTTTTTCTATTTTCCCACTTTTTTGAAAACATAGCTTGACGTTTTGTCTTAACAAATGTAAAAAGACGGTTAAGCAGAAGTTGGCACTCGACTGCGTATCCAATACGTGGGAGAAACGCTGAACGTTTTAGTTTGCTGTATGCCTTGTTTTGCTGATTTTGTTAATTTTTAAGTATAGGAAGTTTCTAATGGCAACCGGTATCGTAAAATGGTTTAACGACGCTAAAGGTTTTGGTTTCATCACTCCTGATGAAGGTGGCGAAGATTTGTTCGCTCACTTCTCAGCGATCAATATGGATGGTTTCAAAACCCTGAAAGAAGGTCAACGCGTATCTTTCGACGTAACCACCGGCCCTAAAGGCAAACAAGCTGCTAACATTCAAGCTGCTTAATCAAATGCGCGGCGTAAGC
The DNA here is from genome assembly GCF_051963715.1 of Neisseria sp. P0001.S005. Classification (NCBI taxonomy): domain Bacteria; kingdom Pseudomonadati; phylum Pseudomonadota; class Betaproteobacteria; order Neisseriales; family Neisseriaceae; genus Neisseria; species Neisseria sp. P0001.S005. Next base: position 12,192 of record NZ_JBQCTZ010000074.1, read on the forward strand.
CGTAAAATCATGGCGGGGTTTCCCGCCATTTTTTATGGGCGTTTGGGTTAAAAATTATGAATCAAAATTCATCTTATCAAAATGCTTTAAACCAGTTGGACGAGCTTATCCGTCATTTTCGCAGCGAAGGCGAGGTCAGCTGCGCCGTTGCCGAGCGTGAAGACCAAATCTTGATCCGCCTTGCCGATTTGAAACTGGATTTGCGCCCTGAAGATGAAAAAGCCATTGCCGATATAGACCGCTTTTACCGCCGCCATGTTTTAAGTGAATAAACGTTTCAAAATCGTTTGCCGTTTTATTTTTTAAGCACGCCTGATAAAATAGGCCGTCTGAAAAGTTTGTAAAGAATCAGCACAATGAGTATTGCCAATAATAAAAAAGCCTTTCACGATTTCTTTATCGAAGACCAAATCGAAGCCGGTATAGTATTGGAGGGATGGGAGGTCAAAGCCATCCGCGCTGCACGCGTGCAATTAAAAGAAAGCTATATCTACTGGAAAAAAGACGCATTCTATTTAGTAGGCTGCCACATTACCGCACTGCCCACTGCCTCAACACACGTCAAACCCGATCCTGTCCGTCCGCGTAAGTTGTTGTTGAAACAATCGGAAATCAACAAGTTAATCGGTAAAACCGAACGCGCCGGTTATACGATTGTGCCCTTAAACCTGCATTACACCCGCGGTAGAATCAAAGTGGAAATCGGTTTGGCCAAGGGTAAGAAACAGCATGACAAACGCCAAAGCCTGAAAGAAGCGGATTGGAAGCGTGAGAAACAGCGTTTAATGAAAAACGTACGTTGATTTTTTCAGACGGCCTTTTTATAAAGGCCGTCTGAATATTTATTGTTTGAAAATTTTAAAAAGGAAAGCAGATGAAAACCATGATTTTAGCGGCGGCTTCAGCCGTATTGTTGCTGGGCGCGTGTTCCACTACGGAACAAAGAGTGTTGAAACCTGAAGAGCTGACCAGCATCAAACATGTCTGCATCATTCAAAATGCAAAAGTAAGGCCGCATGATTTGGATCGTGCTTTGTCTAAAGCTTTGGCGAAACGCGGCATTGGCAGCACTATTGTCACAGCGGATAACCGCGGCAAACTGTATGATTCTTCTTGCCCGTATAATCTGCGTTACAAAACCAAAGGTAATGACGAAATCTTGCGTAAAGGCGTATTTGTGTTGAGAAGCACCAAGTACGCGGTTTCTACTGTCAGCTACTCTTTAAATGATGAAAACCACTTCCGAACCAACCCTGATTTGGTGAAACAGGCTGAAGGCGTTGTGGCCAAATTGTTGGAAAAAAACAGCAAATAAAAGCCAGAATAAAAAACCGGCTTGCCGTGATATGGAGAATATCGGGCAAGCCGGTTTTATTTTCAGACGGCCTTAAATGGATTTGATTTTTTCCCAAAGGGTTTTGACTGTACCTTGATAGTAGGTTTCGGAAGTGCAATAGACTGTTTCTAAAGCGCATTGTCCTTGTGAGCCGTATTTTTTGATACACTGGTTCAAGGCAATTTGATGCACGGTTTTGAAACGTGGGGAGGTAATGGCCACCACGTTTTGAGCAGTCAATTTGCCCATGGCTTTAGGATAGGCAACAGCGATACAGGTGTTGTGCAGAGGGACAACTGTTTTACAGCCTGTTGCTTGGCCTGCGCCGATACCGGCTAAGGCATCTTGGCCTTTACAGAATGTTTCGAGTTCGGCTGTCGCATCCAGTTGGGTGGCATTTTCTTTAGTGGTTTTGATTTGCAGCGCTTCATTGCTGTCGGCAGGGTTTTGCCACATGGCCAGGTAGCCGTAAGTATCGGCAGCCAGGGCGGCAGGAGTCAATGCGCAAAGGATAAGTGTCATTAGTGTTTTTTTCATGTTTGTTCCCTGTTTGTTGGGTATTTGTCGTTATTATAAAGCAAAAGTACTTATTTGATATAAATTTGCTTTTAAAATGAATATTTGAGTGTGGCAGATAGATTATAGGCCGTCTGAAATTTCAGACAGCCTTTTGATTATGTTTTAAAGAATAGGGCGTAGCTTAGAGGCTCATACGCCGTGGCGATCAAGCCAACGTTCGGCATCAAGCGCGGCTTGGCAGCCAGAAGCTGCGCTGGTGATGGCTTGACGGTAGGTGTGGTCTTTGACGTCGCCTGCCGCCCATACGCCTTCGATATTGGTTGCGCCGACATTGTCACCGGTACTGCCTTTGGTTTTCAGGTAGCCAGTTTCATCCATATCGAGTTGGCCTTTGAAAATATCGGTGTTGGGTTTGTGGCCGATGGCGATGAAAACGCCTTTGACGGCGATTTCTTCAGTGCTGCCGTCATTGTGTTTCAGGCGTGCACCGGTAACGCCGCTTTCGTCACCCAAGATTTCATCAACCGAGCTGTTGAGCTTGAGGATGATTTTGCCTTCTTCTACCCGTTGCATCAGTTTGTCCACCATGATTTTCTCGGCGCGGAAGCTGTCGCGGCGGTGAATCAGGGTAACGGTGTTGGCGATATTGGCAAGGTAGAGTGCTTCTCCTACAGCGGTATTACCACCTCCGACTACGGCAACATCTTGTTTTTTGTAGAAGAAACCATCACAAGTTGCACAGGCGGAAACGCCTTTGCCGGCAAAGGTTTCTTCGCTTGGCAAACCTAAATATTTGGCTGATGCGCCGGTGGCAACGATGAGCGCATCGCAAGTGTATTCGCCCATATCGCCTTTGAGGGTAAACGGGCGGTTTTGCAAATCAACAGTGTGGATTTGGTCGAAAATCATTTCAGTACCGAAGCGTTCGGCATGAGCTTGGAAACGGGCCATCAGTTCAGGACCTTGTACACCTTCGGCATCGGCAGGCCAGTTGTCCACTTCGGTGGTGGTCATCAGTTGTCCGCCTTGCTCAACGCCGGTAATGATCACAGGGTTGAGGTTGGCACGGGCGGCATAGACGGCGGCAGTATAGCCGGCAGGGCCGGAGCCGAGGATGATGAGTTTATGATGGTTGCTCATGATGGTTTCCTTGCTGATAAATGATTGAATTTTGTCGTATCTAAGCTTTCAGATGGCCTGAATTTTACTTGAATCTGCCGCCGTCTGAAATATGTTTGTTGCTTGGGTTTAGTGGCTGTCTTTCCATTGATAGTATTTTGAGCCGAGGAAAGAGCCGAGTTTGCGTAGGAAAGGCTGGGTAATGATGTTGCTGTGGCGCAGTTGCTCGAAAGGTTTCAGACGGCCGTCATCGCCCATGATGGCTTCGGCAATCGCCAAGCCGGCAATGCCGGTAATCGCCATTCCGTGTCCGGAATAGCCTTGGGCGTAGAAAACGGTAGGGGCGAGGCGGCCGAAATGTGGGGCGAGGTTGCGCGTAATGTCGCATTCGCCGCCCCAAGAATGCTCGATTCTGACGTCGGCAAGTTGTGGAAAAACTTTCAGCATGTCTTGGCGGACAAGTTCGGTCATGCGGTCAGGGTCATCGATAAACTCATTGTCTTTGCCGCCAAAAAGCAGGCGGCCGTCGGCGCTGAGGCGGTAGTAGTCGAGGACGTGGCGGTTGTCACAGATGGCCATATTGTTGCAGATCAGGTCTTTGGCACGCTCGCCCAGAGGCTCGGTGGCAATGATAAAGGTGCTGACTGCAATGGCTTTTTGTTCCAATACTTTGAATTTCGGGTGTAAACCGGCATAAGTATTGACGGCATAAACGAGGTTTTTGCACTCGACGCTGCCATTGGGCGTATGAACCAGCCAGCCGTTATCGCATGGTTCGATACGCGTCATCGGGGATTGCTCAAAAAGTTGTGCGCTTGCGTCGGCTGCCGCTTTGGCAATGCCTAAGGTGTAATTAAGCGGGTGCAAGTGGCCGGATAAAGGATCAAATTGCGCGCCTTGATACATATCGCTGGCAAGTTGTTGCTTCAGCGTGGCTTTACCCCAAAGCTGGTAATGGCTTGCACCATAATGTTTTTGAGCGTGTTCGTGCCATTGCTGCAATTCGTCCCAATGCTGAGGACGGACGGCGACGGTAGCGTAGCCGCGTTGCCAATCGCATTGGATATTGTGTTTTTGAATGCGCGAGTCAACCAGTTCAACGGCTTGCAGGGATTGCTGCCAGAACCATTGGGCCTGTTCCAAGCCGACTTGTTTTTCGATTTCTTCCATGCCGCAGGCAAAATCGCTGATGACTTGTCCGCCGCTGCGACCTGATGCGCCAAAACCGATACGGGCGGCTTCAAGCACGATGACTTCATGGCCGTTTTCGGCAAGCGGTAGGGCGGTGCATAAGCCGGACAGACCGCCACCGATAACGCAGGTTTCAGTTTTCAGACGGCCTTCAAGCGTCGGATAAGACGGATGGGGATTGGCCGTGCTGACATAGTAGGAAGGAAGGTATTCTTTGAAGCTGGGATTAATCATGATTTGAGCTTTAGGTTGTGGTTTTCACTTCATTGAAATTGGTTTTCAGACGGCCTTAAATGTGGGTTTGGGTTCAGGCCGTCTGAAAGGATAAGATGCAGTTAATAAAACAGGCTGTTCCGACGCTTTATCGGACAGCCTGTCTGCATATTAGG